>NZ_QUDI01000028.1:0-78441 GCF_003477465.1 Parabacteroides sp. AF48-14 | reverse complement strand
TTATGACGGTCCTCTTTCCAATTACGACCGTCCAAATCGCCATTACGACCGTGCTAATCTTCGCGAGGTGCCGAGTGCACTACACATTAGCACGGTCGTAATGGCAAAGAGGACGGTCGTAATGGCTGGAAACACTCAAAAAAGCGGAAAAAGTCCCTTTTTGAGGTCAAAAAATCGGATTAACATTTGTTTTGTTTCGGATGCCTTTCGAGCTTAAAAAATGCGTTTTATACAATAAGCCCTCCCGAAATAGTTGAAAGTTAAGAGTCGAAAATTGAAAATTAGGTTTGTTTTTGCTACCTTTGCGCCCGGATAATGGTGTAACCGCGTTTGCTTCCGCAGGCGGTTAGTAAAAGGGAATCCGGTGTAAGTCCGGAGCTGTACCCGTAGCTGTAAGTTCTGTAAAACCCTGGCAAATCTTGTTGCCACTGATTAAATTCGGGAAGGTAGCCGTAAAAAGGGGAGAACAAGCCAGAAAACCTGCCACTATTCAATATATTCGAGCCCTCGGGTAAAGGGTGCGATGAACCGATTAAGATATGCAGAATTCATTTACCAAACGCTTTTTAGAGCTGTTATGTGTTTGTCTGTTTCCGTTTGCCGCTTTGCATGCGCAAGTGGACACGACGACTTTTCACCAACTTTCGGGTGTTGAAATATTGGGAAAGGTGCGCCCTTCCACCACGCGCGAGAGCACGCCGCTCCAGGTGATGGACAAAGCCGGCATCGAGCGTCTCGGCGTGCAGGATTTGTCGGAAGCCGTGAAGCGCTTTTCGGGTGTGACCGTGCAGGACTATGGGGGGATAGGCGGTTTGAAAACAGTCTCCGTTCGCAGCCTCGGCGCCAAACATACGGCTGTCAGCTACGACGGCGTGACGATTACGGATGCACAGAGCGGACAGGTGGATATCAGCCGCTTTACACTGGATAACGTCGATATGATCTCCCTGTCGATCGGGCAGGCGGACGATATCTTCCAGACGGCGCGGATGTATGCGTCGGCGGGGGCGTTGAACATAAAGACGGCTCGACCGGTGTTTGCCGACCGGCCGTTCCATGTGAAAGCACAGGTCAAGGCCGGTTCGTTTGGTATGGTGAATCCTTATTTGCGCTATGAGCAGAAGTTGGGTAAACACTTCGCGGCGACGGGCCAGGTCGATTGGTTGCGCGCAGACGGGAATTACCCTTATGTTATTCAGAACGAGCAGCAAGAAGAATCGGGGAAGCGGAAGAACAGCGATATCCGGACTTTACGCACTGAATTGAATCTGTTTGGCGATCTTGGCAAAGGTAGCGAACTTGCGGTGAAAGGTTATTATTTCGATTCGGAACGGGGATTGCCCGGTTCAGTGATCCTCTATAACGATTATGCAAAGGAAAGGCTTTGGGACAAGAATTATTTCGTACAGGGACATTATAAGAAACAATTCGATACCCGCTTTTCTTTACAGGCGCAGGGTAAGTATAATTACTCCTGGAATAAGTACATCGACTTTAATAACAACTATGAGACAGGAAAGCAGGAGGACCGGCATACGCAACGGGAGTATTATTTCTCTGCCGGAGGTTTATATACACCGGCCGAATACCTGTCGTTTTCTCTGACAACAGACTTTTCTGTTAATACATTAAAGAACAACCTGCCGGATTGTCCTTTCCCAACCCGCTACACCTCCTTGTCGGTACTGGCGGCTCAATATAAAGACAGCCGGTTGACGGCAACCGCCAGTTTGCTGAATACGTTCATTTCCGAGAAGGTGGAAAAAGGAGATAAACCGTCCGACCGGAAACGACTGTCGCCGAGCATAAGTGCTTCGTGGCGGATTTTGCCGGAGCAGAATGTACGGGTGCGTGCTTCTTTCAAGGATATATTCAGGGTGCCGACTTTTAATGATATGTATTATTTGAGGATAGGCAACACGAACCTGAAGCCGGAGCGGGCGACTCAATACAATCTTGGGGTGACATGGGGCGAACAGCCTTCTTCCTTCCTCTCTTATCTGAATTTGTCGGTCGATGGTTATTATAACCGGGTACGGGATAAGATTGTCGCTCTTCCTACTCTTTATATCTGGAAAATGATGAATATGGGAGAAGTGGCGATCAGTGGAATCGACGCGAATGTGTCTGCCGAAATTACCTGTTCGGAATCATTCAGCTTCTTGCTGCAAGGCAATTATACCTGGCAGAAAGCGATTGACATAACCAAAGAAACGGCAAAGAATTACCGGGATCAAATACCCTACACACCCAGACATTCCGGTACGGCATCTTTGTCTGTACAAAATAAATGGTTAAACGTCTCTTATCTGCTGACGTGTGCCGGCGACCGCTATTCCTTGCCCCAGAATATAAAGGAGAATAGGATCGACCGGTATGTGGAACAGACTGTTTCTGTAAACAGGGAGTTTCAACTGCATAATTGCAGACTTCGTTTGCAAGGCGAAGTGCTGAATGTAGGAAATCTTAATTATGAGATTATAAAGTATTATCCGATGCCCGGACGTTCATTCCGGGTGTCAGTCTCTTGTTCTTTCTAAATAATTAATATATAAGTGGAATGAAAAAGAAGTATTTATTATTTGCATTATGCTCTTTGATGGCAGTGCCGTTTGTTTCTTGTGATAACGATGATGATCCGAAGCCGGATGTCCCGGCTGAAACTTCTACGACTGGCGTTTATCTTTTGAATGCCGGTAAGATGAATAGTAATAATGCTACTCTGGATTATTATAATCCGGAGACAAAGGAACTGACGACTAAAGTCTTTGCTGCAGCGAATGGGCGTGGCCTTGGCGATACGGCTAACGATATGCTTATTTACGGTTCTAAGATGTATATCGCAGTGAACACCTCTGCAACAATTGAAGTTGCAGATTTGTCCGGCAAGTCTTTAAAAACAATAAGCCCGAAGGATGAGTCTAACCAGCCGCAGCAGCCCCGTATGCTTACTGCTGCCGGCGGAAAGGTCTATGTAACATTGTTCGACGGGCATCTGGCTTGTATCGATACTACTTCTATGGAGATCGTGAAGAAAGTGAAAGTCGGTCCTAACCCGGAAGGTGTTTGCGAATTGAATGGAAAGTTGTATGTCGCAAATTCAGGGGGATATAATGAGGTGCAGGATTCTACTTTATCTGTAGTGGACGCAAATACATTTGAAGTAACAGGTTCTATTGTTGTTACAATCAATCCGAAGACTGTACAGAAGGATGACGAAGGCAATTTATATGTTCTTTCTTTGGGTAACTATGGAAATATCGGTAATGAATTGCAGCGTCTGAATGTGGCAACCGGTGACTCGAAGGTGATCGAAAAGAATAGTCAGCTTGTTTCTACCGTATGTGGTGATAAAATCTATATTTATAGTGCCAAACAGGAGAACTGGGTGGTGACAGATTATGATTTTAAAGTGTATGACATTAAAAAGGGCAGCCTGGAAGATAAAAGCTTTATCACAGACGGGACAAAATTGGACAATACATATTGTATGAGCTCTGATCCTGTGACCGGTAATGTTTATATTGGAACTTCTGATTATACCAGTACAGGAGATATGTTTATCTTTTCTTCTGAAGGAAAGTTGATCAATCAATTGGCTTTGTCTGGCTTGAACCCGATGGGAGCTTACTTTTTAACTGAACAGAAATAAGATATTTTCCAATGAGGAATCTTGTTTGCTTCTTATTGACTTTTTGGGTTGTGGCTTGTTCGCAACCCAAAAAGCCTCACCCGGAAGAATCCCTTTCCTCCGACACCATCCGCTACGCCCAGGGCTTTACCGTTCATCATTTCAACGATTATACCTCGGTTGATGTGCGTGATCCTTGGGACAGTACACGCCTGTTGCAGCGTTACCTGCTGGTGGACCGGGAGAAACCTGTTCCCGGGAATCTTCCGAAAGGTACAGTCGTGCGGGTACCGGTGCAGAATATAGTGGTTTACACATCCGTGCATGCTGCGGTTATCGACCAGTTGGGAGAAACCGGGCGGATTATCGGTGTCTGTGAACCCCGCTATATGGACACGCCCTCTATCCAGGAAGGGTTGAAAGCCGGACGGATTGCCGACATGGGAGAGGCGACGGCGCCGAATGTTGAGCTGATGATCGATAAAGGAGCGGAGCTTGTCCTTGTTTCCCCTTTCCAGAATAGCGGTTATGGCCCTGTCGAGAAATTGGGTATTCCCATTATCGAGGGAGCCGATTATATGGAATCACAGCCGTTGGGCCGTACCGAGTGGATTCGTTTCTACGGAATGTTGTTCGGAAAGGAGGCAAAGGCGGATTCTATCTTCCGGGTCACCGAGAAAAGTTATCTCGACCTGAAAGAACTGGTGACGGCGGATATGCCTCGCCCAAGCGTTATCTCCGAAAAGAAATTCGGCTCTTCCTGGTTTATGCCTTCCGGGGAAAGCTATGTTGCCAATTTGTATAAGGACGCCGGAGCCGATTATATATTTACCGATCTTCCCGGAGCCGGAAGCACGCCGTTAGCTTTCGAGACGGTGCTCGACCGGGCGATCCATGCCGATCTATGGTTGATTAAATACAACCAGTCCAAAGATATGACCTATGGGGACTTGCGGTCCGAATATACGCCCTATGAGAATTTTGATGCGTTTAAGAACCGTCGGATTTATGCTTGCAATACAGGTGTAGTGCCTTATTACGAGGAGTTTCCCCTACATCCCGATTATTTGCTGAAAGACTTGATTTGGGTGTTTCATCCGGAGCTGTTGCCGGACTATACGCCCCGGTATTATCATAAGATGCAGGAAGAATAAACGCTTTTGTTTATTCTTCCTGTATATTTGTTTCACAAGGTACCCATGCCCAGAATGTAGAACCGGTGCCGGGAGTCGAACTGAAACTGATTGAACCTCCCGCCGTTTCGACAATTGCTTTGGAAATAGCCAATCCGAGCCCTGTCCCCTGCACAAATTCATTGATCTTCTCAAATCGGGCAAACACTTTGTCGTGCGATTCCTGCGGAATGCCGATGCCGGTGTCTTCAACATATATCCGGACACCATTCCCTTCAATGGAATATCCCATCTTGATATGTCCGGACTTCGTGTATTTTATCGCGTTGGTGAGGAAGTTCATCCATACTTGGATGAGGCGGTTCCTGTCTAATGTAACCCAGCAACTTGCCTCGGCTTTATCCTGGCAGAGCTTAACACCCGGATTTGTTATCTTCGGCAGAACACAGGCATATAGTTCGTCTGAAACGGTTGCCAGGTTGAACCTTTCGATTTTACGTTCGAGTATTCCTGCTTCTATTTTGGAAAGGTCAAGGATATCATTGATCAATCTCAACAACAACTCGTTGTTGGACTTTATGATGTTTATGTACATGTTTTTTTCTTCCGGATCGTTGCATGATGTCATCAGCTCGGAAAAACCGACGATCGCATTCAGCGGAGTGCGTATCTCATGGCTCATGTTGGCGAGGAAAGCAGACTTAAGCCGGTCGGAAAGTTCCGCCTTTTCTTTCAGCTCTTTCAGCTCTTTGATCATTTCTTGCTGTTCCCTGTTCAACTTCTGAAGTTGCGGGATGTTTTGCCGGAAGCCGGTGAAATGCGTGATATTGCCATTCTCGTCTTTCTCGAAAGGAACTGCGGTAAAGTCGCAGTATTGCCATGACTTGTCATATTTGGTCTGCATACGGCATGTGAAATAGACTGTCAGGTCTTTCCCTTCCAACATAGGCGCTATTGCGTCACTAAAAGAGGTACGGTCTTCCGGATGTATGACATCCAGATATTCCGACAGGGTTAATAGTCTGTTGGAAGTATAATCGTTTATGGGATCATTGTAAGATTCGAATTTTTGGGTTTTTACGTCGAAGTCCCAATGGACGATATTACTGACTTTCATGGTCAGCTCACGCTTGGCAATCAGATCCTGTGTCTTTTTTGCCATTCGTACCTTCTCTGTTACATCTAACTGTGTGCCGACAACCTGCAGTTTTCCCCAATGTTCGGTGGACAATCGCATCATGCTCTCGTAATAGCGGTATTGCTGTTCCTGTGCGTTGTAAAAGCGCACCGTTATCTGCTGCTGTTCGATTTTCTTATTGATTAGCAGCGTAAGGCTTTGCATTAACAGTTGATGATCCTGGGGATGTAGTATCAATAAAAGTTCTTCGATTGGTGTTGTGCCTTTTATTACCGTATCGCCGTATAATGGCTCGAATACCTTTTTGTGCACATCATATACCCAGGAAGACATATTGGCCGTATTCATGGCCAGCTCTAAGTCTTTTTTAGTCTCTTCCGTATGAAATTCCGCGTCTTTTATAGCTGTGACATCGTTGGATAAGAGTATATGCCCGATAACCGCCCCGTTCTTACTTAGGATGGGAATTATCCGGACATCGTAAATCATCGTATCCTGGTTCTTGGTGGAAAAGTATGCATTGTTCTTTATCCGTTCGAAATCATATTCGAACTCGAGCCTGACAATTTCTTTGCCGCTTTGTATCTTAGCTCTTAGCTGGTCATCGACATAGGGACTCTTGAAAAGATTGACAAAGTTAACAACCGTGTTCCGGTCCTCGACTCCATACATATGTAACGCATGATCGTTTATGCTGCGTAAGACACCGTTGGCATCATAAACCTCAATGCTTATAGGCAGTCTGTTGTATATGCTTTCCGTGAACAGGAGCTGCTCTTGTATGAGTTTGGATATCTCTTCCTCAAAGGATGCATTATCTTCATTAGAGGAGGTCTCCTTATCTTGTTCCATGATTCCCTATTTTTATTGACAATAAAATTACTTATGTAATAGCTATCGGATGTATTTGCCCAAAGCGTTTAAATATTACATATATTTAAATCTTTCGACAAATGTATGCAAAAAAAGGAACAATGATTGGCTTTGTGACTTTGAAACTAAAGGGATTGTCTATTAATTATTGATTTTTAATGAAAAAACAAGACAGGGTATTATAAAATTCCCCCGGACTCTTACAAGCGAGCCGGGGGACTTTCAGTTTGGCATTTTATTATAGGGAGTTGTTTTTGGTTGTCAAGCCCATCCGTTCAACATTCCATAGAAATACATGGGTTTCAGGAAATAAACTTTCAACAGCCATGCTGCCCAAAGTTCTTTTGACGGATTCATCATGGAGAACGGGAATGAACTTTCCTGTTCTTTTTTATAGTTGAACTCGCAGAGCAGGACGTGTCCGTAGTCTGTTACGATCGGGCAAGCTGCGTAGCCGTCGTACTTTTCTACGGGTTCCTTGCCTTCCATCAGCGAGATCAGGTTCTTGGCTGCAATAGCACTTGTTTGCGGACTGCGGCGGATGTCTTACTGGTCGGGATTCCGGCTACGTCTCCGAGGGAAACGATATTCGGATATGTCTTGTGTACCAGCGTCTCTTTGTCCACCATGACCCAACCGTCGGCAGCTAATTTGCCTTCTGTCCATCCCAAGCCGGCTTCTTTTACGAAATCCGGGGCTGACATTGGCGGTGTGAAATGCAGGAAATCGTAGTCTTCAACAAACGGTGTGTAGACCTTCTGGTCGCCAACCGTCTCTATCTTCTCGAAATGGACCTGTTTAGCGGATGTATCCACCCCTTTTACACGTACGTTCAGGTTGATAGGGACATTGCGTTCCTTATAAATTTCCAGCAGGCGGGGGGTGAAGTAGGGAATATCATATAACTCTTTGGAAGCTGTATAATAGTTCAAATCCACTTTATCGCGTGTTCCCTGCTTGCGGTTATAGTGTTCTGTCAACAGACAAATCTTTTTCGGAGCGCCTCCGCATTTATGTTTCGTATAAGTGTCTGTAAAGATACCGCGTCCGCCGGTCTTGGAGAATTCCTGCAGACCTTTCCATGTTTTCTGTGCACCTTCGAAGTCGTAAATGCTATATGCGTTGCCTTGTCCTAACGTATCGTGCGTGATACCTTCCACCTTTTCCCAGTTTGTCTGGATTCCGGGGGTCAGGACCAGAAAGTCGTAGGCGATCTTTCCGTTATTTTGAGTTGTTACCTGGTTCCATACCGGATCGACGGCGGTAACAGAGTCTTTAATCCATTTGATATCGCTGGGCATACAGTCTTCCTGCTTTTTCCAGACATCGTTCGGTTGGTAAACGCCTGATGCGATCAGGGTGAACCCCGGCTGATAAAACTGACGGTCACTGGGATCGATCAAGGTAATATCCGGCTTGTCCAGCCAGCTTTTTAAACGGGCAGCCATACTGATACCGGCAGCACCGCCACCGATAATAACGATTTTACCTTTCGCATTGCTTGAGAATGCTTTTGCCTTTTGTGTACTTGCAGCGGTCAGTAATCCGGCCATTGCCATTAGTTTGAAAAAATGCCGGCGGTCGATACCTTTTTTCTCAAACGCCTTTAGTTGATCTTCCAGTTCGTGTTTCATCATGTCTAAAAAATTAGATTTTGGATGCAAAGGAAAGATAATTATATAAGCGCGTACAAAAAAGGGCTACTACACTGCTTGCGCAAGCTTTTTGAGAGGGGTGAAATAGTACTACAACACTTTCTCATCACCTTTCTTATTGTGTTTAATTATTTAATATATAATTAAATACGGGGAAGGCTTTTCTGAGATTATATTTTTAGAAATTCATTAGAAAATCAACGAGATTCGTGTCTCCTTCCAATCCTAAACGCTTTCTGAGGCGATAACGTCGCAGTTCAATCGCCCGTATGGACACATTCATAAGGGAGGCGATCTCCTTTGTGGAAAGATTCATGCGAAGCAGGCAGCAGATACGGAGGTCGCCGGCTGTGATGTCTGCATATTGTTGGCGCAGGCGGTCCATGAAGTTTTGGTGTGCACTGTTGAAATAGCTTTCAAACAAGACCCAGTCCGCCTGGTCGTTCAGCGTTTCTTCCATTAAGGTTTTCATCCGGCTGTAGAGTTTGTTCGGATAGCGTTCGCCTAATGCCTCCTTTTGTTTCTCGAGTTCTTCCAGCAGGGTTTGGACGGCCTGGTTGCGTTTGACGAGGGCTGTTGTCTGCAACGTCAGTTCGTAGTTTTTGTTCTGAAGTTCGGCCTCGAGCATCCGGTTTTTCATTTCCTGCATCCTTTGCTGCTCGGCCTGGCGTTCGGCTTCGACTTTTTCCTGTTCTTCCTTGTGCAGGTTCTTCAGGTTGTAACGGAGCGCAGTTTGCACGATAGCCCAGACTAAAGCAATATAGAGCAGCCATGCCCATACCGTATTGTACCAGGGAGGGCGGACTTCTATCGACAGGGATAGCTCTGGATACGGACCTTTGATGACATACTTACGCACTTTCAGTTGGTAATGCCCTTCCGGCAGCTGCAAGAAAGAGATTCTTCCGTCGTGTTGCCAGGCCGACCAATCGGACGATACGCCTTCGATCTTGTAGCTGATCTGGTGGTTGGAAGTGAATATGGTAGTCCCGATCCAGACATTAAGTTCCTGGAAATTATACGGGAGTGATATCTTTTGGGAAGAGAGCGGCAAATTATGGCTCCCGGACGAATCGATATATTCCAGTTGGGAAACAGACAGGGGCGCACTGCTGAGACTGTTCCCGATCAGTTCCCGGATATTAATGAGCAAAGTCCCTTGCATGGCGGAAACCAATACCAGCGAATCATTCAAGGGGATGATCCGCCTGCCTCGTGTGACAAGGTTCATGTTGTAGTTGTCGAAGAGAAGGCGGCATTTTAGTGTTCCGATGCCGTCCGCCACATGGAACAGCGCGGCTTCATTGCCAATCGATAACCAGTAAAGATCGTCGCCTGCCGGATAGATATGTTCGGCCTGTGCAAATATGCCCAACGCTTCCGTATCGCGGAATAGCTGTTTGATCGTGGGAATGGGCGCCTTTTCTGTTTTGAGATAAGGCAGTGCTTCTGTTTCGCTGATCGGGGTGAATATATTTCCCGCTATCAGCGGACGTTTGAAGTAGCCGAGATTGGTTTGGATATACAGCTCTTCCCCGTCGAGACCGGCGTTGGTCAGTTTGCCGATCGAGCTTCTTTTACCCAACAACGCGATTGGGGGCTCGAAGGTGATTTGGGTCAATCCGTTATCTAAGGCTACCCAGATTTGCCGGGAATCCTGTACGCAGATAAAACGGACGATATTGTCCTGCAACTGGTTCTGCAAAGATAAATGTTGGAGAATTGTCCCGTCGGGCGAGGTGATAAACAGTCCTTGCGTCAGGGTGCCGATAAAGAAGTATGTTCCGTTCGTTGCAAAAGCACTGGGATGTGCGTCCTCGATTTCTTTCGGTAACGTAAAAGGTATTTCGACTGGCGGAGGGGCGAACCTGATTTCCGGCGGAACGGTGGTCAGCGGATGATAATGAAGGATACCGTCCGTGTCGCGTGTCCAGCCGCCTAACATGGTCGCATTGCGTGTATAGATCGTGTCGTTGTAATAGGTTACGCCGGTCACCTCTTCCTGCCCGGGCAATGAATACAGTTTCCATGTATTCCCGTCGAACGCAAGCAATCCGGAGTTATTGGCAGCATACAGCATACCGTCCGGCGTCAGCGAAAAGCCCCAGTTCTGGCAGCTTGCCTTATAATCGTCGACCGTATAGTTCTTGACAAAAACGTAGGGAATAGCTACTGAAGCGCACACGGCATGAGCCGTGAACAGCATAACAATAAGGATGTTCAGTAGTCTATACATTGCAGTCTAAACGAGTTTTATATTTGGTAGAGAATTAAAAGGGCTGTAAGCACGATCGCATACAGCCCTTTGTATCCGCTTTTCAGCGGCAAATATAGTTAAATTCTCTATTATTTGTATTCCTGCCAGCTCTTAATCTGGATGTCTTTTTCTCCCATATTGCAGAAAGCTCCGATGAAGGCGCTTGCCAGGCGGGCGTTGGTGATCAACGGGATGTTGTGATCGATCGCTGCACGACGGATCTTATAGCCATTGGTTAGCTCGCGCTTGCTGTGGTCTTTCGGGATGTTTACAACCAGTTCGAACACATGCTGGCTGAACATATCCATGATGTTCAGGTCGCCCTGTTCGTCCGGCCAGCAGACTGCAGTTGCAGGGATGCCGTTTTCGTTCAGGAATTTAGCTGTTCCGTCTGTTCCGTAGATATGATAACCTTTGGCGGCCAGCATATGGCACGGTTCCAGCAGTTCGGCTTTGCTCTTGGCAGCCCCTGAAGAAACGAGTACGTTCTTTTGCGGGATCTTGTTGCCGACAGCCATCATGGCGGAAAGCAATGCTTCGTCGAAGTCGTCGCCGATACAACCTACTTCACCGGTTGAGCTCATATCCACGCCCAATACAGGGTCAGCCTTGTGCAGACGGGCGAATGAGAACTGGGATGCCTTGACGCCGATCCAGTCGATGTCGAATGCGCTCTTGTCCGGTTTGGTATATGGAGCGTCCAGCATGATACGGGTTGCCGTTTCGATAAAGTTGCGTTTCAGCACCTTCGACACGAACGGGAAGCTGCGGGATGCACGCAGGTTACATTCGATCACCTTCACATCGTTGTTCTTTGCTAAGAACTGGATGTTGAACGGTCCGCTGATGTTCAGTTCTTTTGCGATCATCTTGCTGACTTTCTTGATGCGGCGGGCTGTCTCGAAGTAAATCTTCTGAGCCGGGAATACCAGTGTCGCGTCACCGGAGTGGACACCGGCAAACTCGATATGTTCGGAGATTGCATATTCGACCACTTCGCCGTTCATGGCTACCGCGTCGAATTCGATCTCTTTCGCTCCCTGCAGGAATTCGGAAACGACAACCGGATATTCTTTCGATACCTTGGCTGCCAGATCCAGGAACTCAATCATCTGTTCCTTGCTGTGGCATACGTTCATGGCAGCGCCTGACAATACGTAAGACGGACGGATCAGGATCGGGAAGCCCACCTTTTCGATGAACCCGTCGATCTCTTCCATACTCGTCAGCTCGGCCCAACGCGGCTGGTCGATACCTAACGTATCGAGCATAGCGGAGAACTTGTGGCGGTTTCAGCGCGGTCGATCGACAGCGGGGAAGTTCCCAAGATAGGCACGTTCTGACGGTGCAGCTTCATGGCAAGGTTGTTCGGGATCTGGCCGCCAACCGATACGATTACGCCTTTCGGAAGTTCCAGGTCCATCACGTCGAGTACGCGTTCGAACGAGAGTTCGTCGAAGTACAGGCGGTCGCACATGTCGTAGTCCGTTGAAACCGTTTCCGGGTTATAGTTGATCATGATAGACTTGTAACCCAACTTGCGGGCCGTCTGTGCCGCATTGACCGAACACCAGTCGAACTCTACGGACGAACCGATACGGTATGCACCCGAACCTAAGATAACGACGCTCTTGTCGTTCGGATAGTAAGCGATGTCGTGTTCGCTACCGTCGTATGTCATATACAGGTAGTTGGTCAGTTCCGGATGTTCGGAAGCGATCGTGTTGATACGTTTTACGCTCGGCAGGATGCCCATCTTCTTACGCAGGTTGCGCACGCGGATGTTTTCTTTTTCCATGTTGCCTTCCGGATGCTCCACATAACGGGCGATCTGGAAGTCTGAGAAGCCCAAGCGTTTCGCTTCTTTCAGTACCTCTTCAGGCAGGTCTTCGATCTTATTATAGGAAGACAATACTTTCGTATAGTCTACGATATTCTTCAAGCCGTTCAGGAACCACATCGTGATTTTGGACAGTTCGTGGATGCGTTCAACCGTGTAACCTTCTTCCAGTGCCTTGGCAACGGCGAAGATACGCAGGTCGGTCGGGTTAGCCAGTGCGTCGTCGAGGTTGTCGAATGTGATGTCGTTGTTACCCACAAAACCGTGCATTCCCTGTCCGATCATACGCAGACCCTTCTGCATGATCTCTTCGAAGCTCTTTCCGATCGACATGATTTCGCCTACCGATTTCATGCTCGAACCGATCTGGCGGCTGACACCTACGAACTTCGTCAAGTCCCAACGCGGGATCTTCACGATCATATAATCGACTTCCGGAGCTTTATAGGCAGAGTTCGGTGTACCCATTTCGCCGATTTCGTCGAGGCTGTAGCCCAATGCCAACTTTGCAGCCACGAACGCCAACGGATAACCGCTTGCCTTGGATGCCAATGCCGAAGAACGGCTCAGACGGGCGTTCACCTCGATCACACGATAGTCGAATGTATCGGAGTTGAAAGCATATTGGATGTTACATTCGCCGACGATACCCAAGTGACGGATCGTCTTTGTCGAAAGTTCTTTCAGCAGGTCCAGTTCCTTCTCAGTCAGTGAGCAAGTCGGAGCGACCACGATACTTTCACCGGTATGTACACCTAACGGATCGACGTTTTCCATGCTTACCACCGTGAAGCAATGGTCGTTCTTGTCGCGGATCACCTCGAACTCGATTTCCTTCCAGCCCTTCAGTGATTCTTCGACCAATACCTGCGGAGAGTAGGCGAAGGCGCTTTCTGCAAGCGTGCGCAGTTCAGCTTCGTCTTTACAGATACCGCTACCCATACCACCTAAGGCATAAGCCGAACGGATCATAACCGGGAAACCGATCTTGTAGGCCGCTTTTACTACGTCTTCCAGGTTTTCGCAAGCCTGGCTGATAGGAGTCTTTACTTCTATCTCGTCGAGTTTCTTTACAAACAGGTCGCGGTCTTCCGTGTACATGATCGCTTCTACGGAAGTACCTAATACTTTTACTCCGTATTTGGCCAGCGTTCCGCTGGTGTACAGTTCAGTTCCGCAGTTCAGGGCAGTCTGTCCGCCGAAAGCCAGCAGGATACCGTCCGGTTGTTCTTTTTTGATAACTTCTTCAACAAAGTAAGGAGTGATAGGCAGGAAATACACCTTATCGGCCACCCCTTCCGATGTTTGAATAGTTGCAATGTTCGGATTGAGCAATACTGTGCTGATTCCTTCTTCCTTCAGCGCTTTCAATGCTTGTGAACCGGAGTAGTCAAACTCGCCGGCCTGTCCGATTTTCAGGGCACCCGAGCCCAGAACAATCACCTTTTTGATACCACTTTTCGACATAGTAATTTGGGTTGTTTAATTTATTGATTTTATAGAATGTTATACCGCCTTATCAGATTATGAGGCACAAAAAAAATGCGTTAGTAAAAATAACTAACGCATCTTATATTACCAAACGATAATCCTTAGAAATGAAGAAATGAGCTTCATTGTCCGACATATAACCGGAAAAGTACGCTGGATTGTCCTTATGTGCTTTCTGTGCCATGAACCTCTGTCTTCAAAATTTCGGCAAAGATAAGTCTTATATTTCAAACGTGCAAGATAATGATTGGTTCTTTTTGGTTATTGACCGCCAGGTCTCGATCAAACATAAAACTCCGGTCCTCTATTGCATGTTACAATTGTATTCTTTCCATGTTACAGTTGTCTTCCTTTTGTGTTACGGTTGGATTTCTTTTGTTTCACAGCTGTGACATGAATAGCGGGTAGGTCTGGAGGAGGCACACATTCCGCATCATTCACTCTTTCTGCCGGGTTGTTCCTTCCTTTACGGCACTATGCCCCTATGAAGTACTGCAATTTATTTTTATCTTTGTTTCCTACAATAACATTTAAGACCATGAACAAAACATTATTTCTTATTGCAACCTGCCTGCTTTTGTGCCTGGGTATGCATTCCGTTGCTCAAACGTTCGATTACAGCCGCGTGGAGAGTCATCCCCGTCTGTTGATGAAACAAGGCGAGGAGCAGGATATACGGAAAAGCCTGGAGGGGAATCCCGAAATGCAGCGTGTCTATAACCAGATTGTCGGGGAAGCCGACCGGTTGATGATCAAACCGACACTTACCTATAAGAAGGAAGGCCGCCGCCTGCTGGCCGTCTCCCGGGAAGCCTTGAAACGTATTTTCGATCTTTCGTTTGTGTACAGGATGACAGGCGAAGATAAATACCGGCTGCGTGCCGAACAGGAGATCGTTTCCGTTTGCTCGTTCGACGACTGGAACCCGTCGCACTTTTTGGATGTAGGCGAGATGACGATGGCCGTTGCAATCGGTTACGACTGGCTGTATGACCGGTTGTCGCCCGAGACGAAGAAACTGGCGCGGGAAGCGATCCTGCAGAAAGGTTTCGCCCCGTCGAACGACGAACAATATAACTGGTTCTTGAAAGCCGAGAACAACTGGAACCAGGTTTGCAATACCGGATTGGTCTATGGCGCCCTTGCTCTTTTGGAATCGGACACAAAGGTGGCGACGGGGATTATCGAACGGGCCATGTCGTCTGTTCCTCTGTCGATGAAGGTGTATGCTCCCGATGGCAATTATCCGGAAGGATATAATTATTGGGGATATGGGACGAGCTTCAATGCCATGCTGATTGCCGCGTTGGAATCGGCACTCGGTTCGGACGGCGGACTGTGTGCGACCGAAGGTTTTATGCCTTCCGCCCGTTTTATGCAGTATATGGCAGGTACGACGGGGCTCGCTTTCAATTTCAGCGATGCGCGTGAGACGACTCAGTCTTTTCCGGCGATGTTCTGGTATGCTTCCAAGCTGAACGACCCTTCTTTGCTGTGGAACGAAAAGATCTTCCTGACCCGTGGAGATACTCATTTCACGGCCGAGGAAGAACGTTTCCTGCCTATCATCCTGATCTACGGATCGCATTTCAACATGGAAGAGGTGACGCCGCCGGTATCGAAAATATGGGTCGGACACGGAAAGGTGCCTGTTGCCCTGATCCGTACCGGATGGAATGAGGGAGAAGGTTTTTATGTCGGGATAAAGGGCGGTACGGCTTCTGCCAATCATGCCCATATGGACGCCGGCTCTTTCGTGTTCGAGGCTTTGGGCGTACGCTGGGCGCAGGATTTGGGGATGCAGGAATACTATTCGCTTGAAAAGGAAAATGTGCGCCTCTGGAATAGCAATCAGGACGGACAGCGCTGGGATGTGTTCCGCTATAACAACTTTGTCCACAATACGCTGACGGTAAACGGTGAGAAGCATCAGGTGAAAGGGACGGTCCCTATCCTGGCGACCTACACGAAGGATGCCAAGTTAGGAGCCAGCTTGGATATGACTTCCCTGTTCGGGGATGATCTGAAAAAGGCAACCCGCGAGGTGGCCCTAATCAAAGAGCAATATTTGCAGGTGACGGACCGCGTACAGGCTGCCGGTAAGCCGGCCTCTGTCCGGTGGACGATGGTGACATCCGCCACTCCGAAACAGATCGATGCCCATACGATGGAACTGACGAAAGAAGGGAAAAAGTTGCATTTGGTTCTTGACAGTCCTTCTTCCGCTTCTTTCTCGGTGATCGATAACGTCCCGTCACACAGCTACGACGCCCCGAATCCCGGTTCCGTCCGCATCATTTTCGATGCCGACCTGAAAGCCGGTCAGAAGGAGACGCTGAAAGTGCGGTTCGTTCCGGTTACTCGATAGGGGTATTTTCGTGTTTCAGGATTTGGATGATTTCCTCTTTCATCTCTTTTGTGATATTGTTTTGCGCACTTGGCTGGATGGTTAGGACCCTTTTGGCTGCTATCCGGAATTTATCCGGATGGCAGAAAGAAGGTTCTGCGTATAGTTTTGCCAGCAGGAAATAGGTATATCCCTGTTCGGGTAGGATCCGGTTGACATCCAGTAAGTATTGTTCGGCAGCTTCATATTGTTGGATCGCTTCTTTGTTTTGGGCGATCGCGTAATATAGCTGTGGTTCTGCACTTAGCTGCAAGGCTCTTTTTAACCAGATGATGGCAATGTCATGGCGCCCTGTCTGGCTGAAACATTCCGCTCCTTCATACAAAAAGTCGGCCTGGTGATATAGCTGCTGGTATAGGTTGGCATATTGGTCGGCCGCTTGCTCGTACGCTTTGTTTTGATATAGCTCTTTAAGCGTTTTCCATTCTTTATAGGTATAGTAGCAATCTTTCTGCCCATAAAAAAGGACGCAGGCAATGATGGCAGCAAGAGCTCCGATATAAGGGGTGTTTCTTTGCTCGCGTTGTTCGTTCTGTTTCGGGTTGGTTGCGCAGATCACTGCCAGGAACATGAGTAAGACCCAGTACGCAGGCAGTTGGAGCGGATAGGAGAATAACGCAAATATTCCGAGTGCCAATACGCCGCCGGATGCTCCTATTTGCCGGTGCTTGATGCCGTAATACAGGGAGAATGCCAGCCAAAGGGCAAACAGGAGCAACCCCGTTATTCCCAGCTCAACACCGATTTGCAGGTATTCGTTATAAGCATACCGGGGACAGATTGCCGTTTGTTTTTCTATAGGGGAAGCGATTTCCGTATCGAAGTAATTTGCCTGGGCATGGGCGAATGTTGTCGGGAAGCCTCCTATTCCTGTTCCGCTCATCGGATGCTCCATAATTGCTTTGGTCGTGATGTTCCAGATCAGAAGCCGGCGATCGCCTGCCTGGGACTTTTGAATATTGCCGGCCAGTATGATTGCTGTGATGATTACGAACAGAACGATAGAAAAGATGGCAAAAAGTTTGTTGTGCAGTTGTATGGTCTCTTTTGTCTGTCTCCACCCGATCATTCTCATCCAGCAAACCCAGATGCCCGAAAGAATAGCGACTATCCATGCCGGGTGATTCGTGTTGGTCAATAAAGCTATTGTGATAAAGATTGCCCCAAAGGCGGAAAAGTAGAACAGAAATGTGCGGGATTCCCACCAGGCGAACTTATCACAGTCTTTAAACCGGAGTACAGTGCTCAGGCAGATGGGGAAAATGACTGCGATATAACCGAAAAACGGTTCCGCCTTTAAAGATATCTGGAGTAGCCTGAAAACAGGGTGTGTGGAGGGTTCGTTGTTCCCGAAACTACAGATTCCCCATATGGCCGGAACGATCCCCGTAAATATGATGATTGTGATGAAAAAGGGACGGAGTTCCTGATGTGCCAGTAACGTACTCCTGAGCATAAACCAGAGTGTAATGAGCTGGGCTATAAAAAGGAAACGTTCCGGTTGCAGGTTCCTGTCTTTGTCGTAAGTGATTAAGACAATACCGAACAGAAGTAATAGCAGCGCATCCGGTAAAGAGAATATAAAACGGCTTTTTCGGGTGGTAAACTCCATAAGTAGTACACTTCCGGCTAATAATAATGCGGTAAAATGAAACCAGCATATCCTTCCGGAGAAAGTCCCGTTGGCCAGTTCAGGATTAATTGCAAAAATTGTGCATAAAAGCAACATTCCGCTCGTCGCGAGCAGAAATAACCGAAGGTAGTAAAGTGAATTGTTCATGTTCTTTTTTATATTTAAATTGGTAACAAACTATCCGCAATCTATGGGTAAAACGGGCAGGAATTTTCTCATAGTCAATCTGTCAGGCTATTGCCAGGCAGATAACAGGAAGTGGAGTGAACAAATATACCCTATAAAACAAAAAGGGGAGCTTGTGAGTTTCCCTTTTGAAAAAAAAGATTAATCGAAGTGGCAAAAGTAGGTTTTACTTTGTTCCAATGCGGAGGTCTGGATGTGACATTTTGTTGACAATTTATAAATAATAGGAACACAAATATTTGGAGGATAAACTACTGTTGTTTTTTTTAATGGGAGTCAAGGCTTCGGTTGTTTTTTCAAAGTGAAGATCGGCAAGTAGAGGAAAATGCCCAGAATAGACATGATAAGTCCCCCGATTGTCCCGGCGGCCAACGGAAACCAGAAGGCTTCTTTGCCTTCACCTAACATGAACGGTATAAAACCTAAAATGGTGGAAACGACTGTCAGGAAGATCGGAGTGATCTTCGCATTCCATGCTTTCAGATAGGCTTTATAAGGCGACATCAACGGCTTGCGCAGCCGTATCTGGTTGTATTCGTTCAGGATATAGATACTGGCATTCACTGTAATACCGCATAGCAGGACGAAGGAGGCAAATCCTCCCTGGTCGAAATTCAGCTTGAACCAGTAGAATGTGAGGAACACACCGATATAAGAGATCGGTATCACGAAGATAACGGCCAACGGTTGTTTCAGCGAGTTGAACAGGATACTGGTCGTGAAAAAGATAATGACGATGATAAGCAGCAACAACAGGTATTGCTTGTTGTCTTTCTTGTCCCAGTACCAGTAAGCGCTATCCGATTTAGCCGTGTAGCCCATTGGCAGGATGGCATTGAACTCTTTCAACTCCCGTTCCTGTATCTTATTCCCCTGGTTTCCGGCGCCGATATATTCGTATTGCAGGCAAAGGCGGTATTGTTGGTTTACCTTGCAACCTTTTGCGGCATCTGTCCTTTTTCGACGGTTGCCAGTTCGGCCAGCTTGTAAGGCTTGCCTTTGATGCTTTGCGGAACGTTCTGCATGCTCCATACATCGTATTCCTGCGACTGGCGGGAGGTGAGTTTCAGCTTTTCCGTTTCATCTTTCATCACGATCGTCCCGGTATAAATGTCTTTCCCGAAGACCGGGTTCAAAGAGGCGAACAACTCGATCGGCTGTATGTTTTCCTGTGCCAGGCGGGCTTTGTCCAGATTGAAGTAGAACTCTTGGTAATCGTCTTTCCACCAGGAAAATTCCGAATTGATCAGGACTTCCTTGATACGGCGGTAGGTGAGCAATCTGGCCTTCAACTGTTCGGCCCATTCGTAAAGCTCGTCGTAGTTGTAGCCGTACATCTCGATGCGGAAAGAACCGGCACCTTCCCGTACGTCGTTGCTGAATCCCTGGTCTTGCAACCCCCATACATTCCAACTTCCGCCACCCAATTCGAGGGCTTTGCTGATAATCTTGCTTTTCAGGGTATAGGGGAAGCCGCTCCGTTCACTTTCTTTCGTGAAATAGATGCTGATGCCGCCTTGGCGGGCACTGTAGACGCTTGTCTGGAACTGGCGTATCTCTTTGAACGTGCTCAGGTAGGCTTCCATACGGCTCATCAGGTTATTCATCTGGGCCAGAGTCGTTCCGTTCGGAAGCGAGGCGCTGACGCTCAACACGGTTTCTTCGTTCCGTGTAAAATAGCTTCCTTCATATACTTTCTGGACAAACAGGCGCAAGGTTCCTCCTAATGCTTTGTCGATAATCGGTTTGACTTTTTCTTTATAGGTTTCGTTAGCCGCGAACTTGTTGTATTTCTCGATCATCATGGAATCGGTCGCTGTGTACACTTTCTTTTTATCTTTCGTGTCGTATTCTATTTTCTCCGGCAGCAGGAAGACCGGAAGACCGAATGCCAACAGCAGGACGAAGCAGGCGAGCTTCTTCCAGTTGCAAAGAAAATTGATTAGCCATTGGTAGCAGCGGTTGTAATAGACCGGGAAGCGTTTGAGGAAACGGTTTGTCCCTTTTCTTAGTCGGTACATAAAGTTGTTCGGAGAACCGGAAGTCCTTGTTTGAATCTCCTTATGCTGGCTTCCTTTTTTCCATTCCAGATTCATCTTGTCGATCAGGGCGGGAACCAGGAACAGGGCAATCGACAAAGAAACACCCAGGTTAATGATAACAACCGCTGCGAAATCCTGCAGGTTAAGGCGTATCTTTTCATCCAGGAAGAAGATGATAACCAGTGCCCCCATCGTTGTCAGCGTAGCGGTCAGAATGGACAGGATTGCTTTCCGGTTATGCCGGTTCCGGATATGTTCCGTCATGACGATCGTGTTATCTATCACAAGGCTGAGCGAGATCGTGACGCCGGCCAACGAATAAAGTTGCATTTCCAACCCCAGCAAGTAGTAGAGGATAACAGCGATGCAAAGGTTGATCGAAAGACTGATCACGATCAATAGCAAATATTTAAGTTCCCGTGTGATCAGCAAGACAAAGATCAGCAGGATCAAGACCGTAAGTCCCGTACGGATATAAATCTTGTTCAACTCGTCCTGGATAAATTCGGTTGCGTCATAGCTGGTATGTATTTCATATCCGGGAGGTAGCAGGGCGCGGATGTGCTCCATTTCCGCTTTGACCTGTTTGGCCAGTTCGAGCTGGTTGGCTGTCTCTTCGGCCCGGATGGACAGGTAGATGGAGTTCAGCCCGTTAATACGGTAGTATCTTTGTGGAGCCTCTTCCTGGCGGGTTACTTTCAGGAGTTGGTCCAGACGGATCAGTTTGCCGTCTTTATTCATGACAGTGATAAGCGACGGCTCGAACCCGTCCTTTTCGCTCTCCGGGATCAAGGCGAGGCGAATCCATGAGGTCATCAATTCGGTTTTTACGTTGCCGGTCCCTAAGAATTCTTTTTGGTAATACTGGCTGATAGCCCTTTGTATATCAGCAATACTGATGCCTAATGTTGCCAGCTGGCGACTGTCATATTCAAGTCTCCATTCCATGGGCGTGGCCCCGCTGACGTCTATCCGGTAAATACCGGGAATACCGCTGAGGCGGGGTTTTATCTGGTCTTCCGCAAAACGCTGGATGAAAATAGGAGTGGCAGCGGCGTTTAGCGTATAGCTCATAAACGGGCGCACTTCCTTATCGTCCGGACGACTCATCTCCAAGACCGGATAGCTCAATCCATCAGGCAGGCTGGGCCATGTCTGGCGGATGATGGTCGACGCCTCGAAACGGGCGGCGTCTATATTGGTGTGTTTGTCCAGTTCGAGCGTGACATATCCCCAACCGTTTCCGGATGTGGAATTGATCTCCTTGATCCCTTTGATACGCGCCAGCATGGCTTCCAGACGTGAAGTCACCTCCATCTCTATCACGCGTGCCGAGTTTCCCGGCATATTGTAGCTGATGGTCAATTGCGGCAAGGTGCGCGATGGCGACAGCTTGATCGGCAATAGTGGTATAAAGGCAATCCCCGCCATAGCCACACAAAGGAAGGTGACAATAATGGTAAAAGAGGATATTTTAGGAGATGCGCTCATTCTTTTCTTTTATTTACAACCCATTCTTATAGTCGAACTCGTTCGCAAGCGAAATGCCCGTCTCAAAATCATGCAAGGTCAGCTTTCTGATCTTATAATAGCTCAACCAGTAGTTTTGCAAAGCTGAAATGTAATTGCGCTGTGCTTCCTGCTGGCGGTTCAGTGAAAGGGTGAGGCTGTTTATATCCGCCTTCCCGATCATAAAACGCTGTTTGGTTTCGCTATAAGCCGTTTCGGCCAGATCCACCGCTTCTTCGGCGCTTGCGATCAGGCTTGCTGGATATTGAAGTCGCCGACGGTCATGATCACATCTTCCTCGACGGTCAGTTCTTGCTGCTTGGCGGAGGTTTCCGTCACAAGCAGGTTGTTTTTGGCAACATTATGTTTCCCTTTCCTGACACCCCAGTCCACGAGAGGAATCGAAACGGAAAGCGAGACGATCTCCTGTTGTTGCAGGTTTTTGTATGCATCCTGAATTTTGCTGGAAACCTGGTTGAAGCCGACACTGGCGTTGATCTGGGCGTTGAACATCGCCTCTTTCTTGGTCTTGTCGACCTGTTGCTGTGCTTCCAGTATCTGTTGGCGGAGGTCCAGGAAAGTCGGGTTGTTCTCACGTGCCAGTTCAAGCGCCTTGTCTACCGATATTTCCATATCGCGCGGGCGGCTCGGCAGGCGCAGGCGTATTTCCGTGTTCTTGTCGAAGTTCAGATAAGACGCCAGGCTGAACATGGCGCGCTTCAATGCAATTTCAGCATTTTTCAAGGTATTGCGGGCATTTACGGCATCGAGTTTCAATGTCAGCAGGTCCGCCTGGCTGATGGAAGCGATTTTGTGGCGTTCCTGCCCTGTCCGGTACAGCGTATCCGTAGTGGCAACGTTCTCTTTGGCCAGGTCGTATTCTACTTGCGCCATGCTAAGGCGAAGAAATAGGTTGTAGCTTGCTCGCTCATCTGTTCCACGTTATAAAGAAGTTCTTTCTTTACTTTCTCGTATTTCAGCGGCTCGATTTTCCGTTCCCACTTGAAGGCGTTGTAGCCTAACAAGTCTTGTTGGTAACCTAAGCGTACGGGGACAGTCGAGAACTGGTTATAAGTTTCGTTACCGAAATAACGCATATAATCCAGGTCCGTATCCAGGTAGAACGTACCGCCCAGGAGGTCGAAGTTCTGTTGAACCTCCAATTGGCCGCCGGCGTAGAGCGATTGCTGTTTTCTATACACGTCGATATCGTTTTCCGAATCGTATCGTTGTGTAAAATACCGCCGGTACTGTGCCGGTGTCAGGTTCAGGGTAAGACTCGGCAAACGTCCCGCCTTATAGGTCCGGTATTGCCAGTACCCTGCCAGATACATGTTCTTATAGCGGAAAGCATCCAGCGAACTGTCTGCCGCCAACGTTATTGTCCGTTCCAGTGTCAGCGTGAGCTGTGCCTTTCCCGGAAGCATACATAAAAGCATTAACAATGTGATTATGTATTTATACCTGTGTACAAACTTGTTGTTCATAACTTTTAATTTTCAATTTTCAACTTTCAACTGTTCTCACATCGTGTTTGCGGTAAATGAACCAATAGATTAACGGGATAACGAAAAGGCTGACTGCCGTACCGATGAACATGGCCGAGATCATGGCAATGGAGAGCGGCTTTTGCAGTTCGCTACCCATATCGAAGGTGAAGAGCAGCGGTACCATTCCGAATATGGTTGTTAATGATGTCATGATGATGGGACGCAAACGTCGACGCCCGGCCTCATGTATGGCCTCCATGAGCGGAACCCCGCCTTTCCTGAGCTCGTTGATGGCATCCAGTTTCAGGATAGAGTCGTTGATGATGATACCGCAGGTAACAACGATACCGATGGCACTCATCAGGTTCATGGTATGCCCGCATATCCAGAGCACCAGCAAGGATGCGGCCACGTCGATCGGAATTTCCAGCAATACGATCAGTGGTTGCAGGAAACTTTCGAACTGCGCCGCCAGGATAAAATACATCAGGAGGATCGAGATGAAAAGGATTACCACCAACTCGTTCAACATCTGCTGGTTGGAGAAGAAACTTCCGGAGAAGTCTATATCCCAGTTTTTCTCAACTTCTTTCTTGACACCGTCCATCAGTTGGTCTGCCTTATTGACATCATAGAAACTGAACGGAATATATTCCCCGTTCTTTCCGGCAGTGATTGTTTTCAAATCTTCACCCGGAGTGACGTGTACCAATGATTGCAACGGTACGTATCTTACATTTCCATCCGCATCGGGAACCGTGTGGACCAGTGTTTTTTGCAAAACCTCGTTTACCGTCTGTCCCTCTCCGGCGAGTGCGATCGGCAGATATTGCTGGTAGGAGCGGAGCGTCGCCACCTCATTCTCTTTGAATGCTGTCTTCAGTAACCGGTACACCTCATTATAATCGACATTGTAAAGCAAGAGCTTTTGTCGGTCTATCGTGATGTTCAGCTGGTTGTCAAAAGCAATACCGACAGGAGCATGTCCGGTTCTTGCCTCTATCTGCCGTTCTATCTTACGGAGCACGGATGCGTCCGGAGCTTCAGTCTTGTTGTGTGAATAAAGCTCGGCAACAATATCCGCTTCCCCGGTGACAAATAGCTTTTCAAAGACCGTGACAGGCGGGGAGAACGAGATTACCGCCATCGGATAATGCGTCTTGATCCATTGTTCGACGGATTTCTGCAAGGGAGCGATCCCTTCCGGTTTTTCCGTCTTGAAATACATTTCGCTTTCCGAAGCCGACATTTCCTGGTCACGGTTCAACAGGAATTGCTGTTGTCCCACGTAGGCAGTATGTTCTGTCACCCTGTCATTGACGGATGACGTCAACTGGTTTATCCGGCTCCTGTTTTCGTCAATATGGATGTTTTCGTTCCATTCCACATGGGCGATCAATTCGTTCTGGTCGATCTCCGGCATACGGCTTTTGGGAATTTCGTAGAACAGGAGGCCGCAAAGCGGTATTGTAATGGCAGTAAGAATCAGGGCAACCTGCTTGTGGCGGAATATGAAATCGACTCCGCCGTCATAGAAGCGGTCCAATGTATGTTCTTTGACCAGGTTGTTGATCCGCATATTGAATCCCTTGTGTTTGATATCCGGGATACTATATACCAGTTTGTAAAGCACCGGCAACAACATGATTCCCGTAAAATAGGAAACCATCAGTCCGACTGTTACGGCAAAAGCCTGGTCGAAGAAGATCGCTCCGGCTATTCCGCTCATAAAAACCAACGGGACGAATACGGCGATTGTCGTAAAGGTCGAACTCAGCATCGGCGTGATCACTTCAGTCGTTCCTTTTTGGCAAGCTTCTTCCAGCGAATCTCCGCGTGCCCTGTACTGCATGATATTCTCGGTTACAATAATCGAACTGTCGATCATCATACCCAAAGCCAGGATCAGACCGGAAATGGAGATGATATTCAGGGACATCTTGCACAGATAGAAGAACAGGAAACTGATAATCAAACTCACGACCATACTCAACCCGATTACCGCCGGACTCTTGATGTCCCCCAGGAACAGGATTGCCACGATACAAATGAACAGGAAACCTAATGATAAGTTCTGCTTCAGGTTCGAGATGGTATAGTCCAACAGTTCCGTCTGGTTACGGCTCACATTGAATTCGATATCCGGATAGACCGTAGCAAAATAATCCGTCACCTCTTTCAGCGCCTCTTTCATATTGTCCATATTCTCGTCCGCCTGTTTGATCACAGCCAGCGTAACCGCCCGTTTCCCGTTGGAAAGGGATGCGCCGGTCTCTTTCTCCGGAACGACAGATATACGTGCCAGGTCTTTTAGCTGGTAAATATGGTTGTTCTTGCGTATATAGATGTTTTCCACATCTTCGGGTGTACGCAGCAGGGTCGAGAATTTAATGTTGTATTCGTAATACCCGTCACGTACGGTCATGCTGCCCGGTTCGATATTATTGGAAGTCAACGCAGTCTCCAGGTCGTCAAGTGTGATCTCTGACATTTTCAGCAGCTTCATATCCGGTACGATCTGCAACTGCCGTTTCAGGATACCGGTCACATCGACCATCGCCACTTCGGGCAACTGCTCGATCCGCCGTTTGATAACCGTTTCAGCAAACTGGCAGAGATCGAGGAAAGCTTGTTCATTTTCACCTTTCACCTTTCCACTTTCCCCTTTTAAAGTCAGGTTCAGGCAGAACACCGGAATATCGGTTGCACTTGCCTTGATTACCCGCGGACGTTCCACTTCACGCGGCAGGTAGTTCATGGCAGCGTCTATCTTTTCGTTTACCTCGATAAAAGCCAGATCCGTATTGGTCCCGAAATCGAAGTTGAGGCGTATGATGGCAGCTCCGTCGCGTGTCTCACTGTGGATATCGCGCAGGCTGGCAACCTGCATCAACTGTTGGCGGATGGTTTTTACTACTGTGTTTTCCAACTCGCGTGCCGATGTATTCTGTCCGGATACCTGTACGGTAATTTCCGGGATTGCAATATCAGGCAACAACGACACCGGAATGGTGAAGTAGGTAACCAACCCCACGATAAAGCAAGCCGTGAAAGCCATCAGTACCGCGATAGGACGTTGTAGTAGAAACTTTATCATGTATTAGAATTATGAATTGTAGATTATGAACTTTCAACTTTCAACTCTCAATTGTCGACCACCTTCACCGGTGCCTCGTGCGCCAAGTTGATATTTCCGCTTGTGATTACGATATCGCCCTCTTTCAGCCCGTCAACTATCGTGTAGCTGTCAGCATTTTCCAAACCGGTATGTACATAATTCCAATACGCCTTGTTGTCAGTCAATGTGAATACGACCTGTTTTCCGGAGCGGAGTACTACGGCGCTTTTCGGAACAACCAGCTGTTTCCCTAACGAGCGATGAATGCTCACCCGTACATTCATCCCTTCGAACAGTTTACCTTTGTCGCTTACGGCAGCTTTCACCTGTACCATTCCGTCTTTATCCACCAACGGATTTATCTCGGAAATACGTCCTTCCGCCATGATTTCGGACAGGGCAAAAGGTACGACTTCCACCCGGTCGCCCGCTTTGATAAGCGGCAGTTCGCTTTCCAGAACGGTGAAGGCCGCTTCCAGTGTGCGGGTGTCTATAATGGAGCAGAAAACATCGGATGTCGAAGCCGTATTGAATTGTTTGGCGAACAGATTGGCCACAATACCGTCGAACGGAGCGGTCAAGACAGCATTGCGCTGTTCATATTCGGCAAGCTGATAACTGATCAAGGCCTGGTCATATCCGCTTTTCACCCTGACCAGCTGCATGGTTGCAGGCGGCACTTTGGTAGAATCTTCCAACTTGTATCCCTGCCCGATCAATACGTCCTGCAGTTCCAGTTTGGCACGTTCGAGTGCGTCTTTGGCCTGTGCTGTTTTGTTTGCGAGACGGAAGGTCGACAGTTCCGCCAACTTTTGCCCTTTGGTTACGCGGTCGCCATTCTTCACATAGATGGCAGCGATCGGTTCCGCCGATTCGAATTTCAGGTCGACAAAGCCGCGTGCGGACAGTTTGCCGTTACTGATCAGCTCGTGGTTGAAATCGGTCGTTTTCAGCGGCATCACGGTTACTTCGTTCGGCTCGTCCGGCAAAACCGTTTCCACGTTTTCTCCGGCATCCTTTTCTTTCTTTTCACCGGAGCAAGCCATCATTCCGGCCAGAATCAGTATCGCAAACAATTTGTAGTATTTCATATATCTTCTCGTTTTTATCAAAGTTGTCGTTTCGCAAATATACAAACATATTTTAATTACGAGCGATTCGTAATTACTTTTTTTCTAATATCTTTTTTATTTCTTCTCTCATCTCCATAATTGCCCTGCTTTCGACCTTCGGTTCTTTGGTCAGAACGGCGTAGGCGGCAGCCTGAAGTTTGTCCGGTCGATAGAAATCCGGTTCTGCATATAACTTGGCCAGCAGATAGTATGGATACAGCCTTTCGGGCAGTATTTCGATTGCGTGCAGCAGCTCTTTTTCAGCCTCTTGGAACTCTTTGGCCGCCTGCCTGTTTTTCGCGATCATATAGCGTATCATCGGATCTCCGCTAAGTTGCTTCGCCCGTTCCAACACCTGTACGGCAGCTGCATATTGCCCCGTCTTATTCAGGCATTGCGCCTCCTCAAACAGAAATTCCGGCTTATGCTTCAGTCTGTCATGCAAGGCCGCATAATCTTCTGCCACCGATTCGTATACTCTATTATTGTAAAGCATCTGCATCCGTCTCCATTGTTTGTAAACTTCGTATTGTCCCTTTTGTATGGAGAAAATAATGATACCCGTCAATGCTATAATCACGATTCCCACTTTTGTCAATAGCATTTGGTTGTATCTTTTTCCCTCTCGAGAAGGAGCAGGGCGTGTGTTATCTTTTGTCGCACATATCGCCCCCAAGAACACCATCGCTATCCAAAACGACGGCAACTGCAACGGATACGACGACACCGCAAATACCGCCAGCGCGAGTATCCCGCCGACCGCCCCGTTTTGTCCGCTTTTTATCCCGCAATAGCAAATACTTCCCAGCAATAACACAAACACGATCAATCCCCCGATCCCCTGTTCCAGTCCGATCTGCAAATACTCGTTGAACGCATATTCCGGACATCCGGCCACCAGTTTCTCTTTGTCTGTCGCTGCTCCCGTCCCGAAATATTCCGCCTGTGTCCCGGCATAAGCCGCCGGGAAGCTGCCCAATCCCGTGCCGCCCGGATGTTCGGCTATCGTTTTCCCTGTTATTTTCCACATCAATAACCGCCCGTTCGCCGAGTCCTGTTTCATCCCGTAAACGCCAATCACAGCACTGCCGGCCAGGATGGCAACAATTATAATGAATGGAACAGCCGCCTTTCGATATGTTATATATACGGCTTTTGTCTTTTCCCATCCGATCCGTTCCACCCAATAAACCCATCCACATGCCACAATCGCCGCCATCCACGCCGACCGGCTCATTCCGGCAGGCAAAACAATCAAGATCGCTCCGACACATATCCAGGCAAAATAGTGCATCAGCCGTTGAAACCGCAATGCCGCCCACAGGCAAACCGGCAATACGACAGTGATATACCCGGAGTAGGGACCCGGATTAAAGAAAGAACCAGTCAGCCGGAAAAGCGAATGATTGGAATAGCTGTAACCGTGCAATTGCTGCATTCCCCAGACCGCTTCGGTCAATCCGGTAAGCATCAGTACAAACAAAAAATAGAATTTCAAGGAAGAATATTCCGTCAGAAAATAACGCAACAGGAACCACAAGACCAATAACTGCGCGCCAAAGAGCAACTTCTCCGGTTCGGGATTCAGTTGCCAGTCGTATGTCGCTAACGTTATTCCTGCAAAAACGATCAGCAGTTCGTCCGGCAATGAGAACGAAAGCGCTTTTTTGCTTTTTATCCAAACCGTTCCGATCGTACAAACCGCCATAAACAGCATAACAAGATGAAACCAGAACACTTTTCCCATCACCAACCCGTTTGCCAGTCCGCCGTCGGCAACCAATGGCGTACACAACAGCATCGCTCCACAAACGGATGCCAGTGCAATCGGAATTTCATGCCTATGGAATTTCAGTTTCATGCTCATGTATTTTATTTTCATGCAAGTCCGTTTTTTATTCGATCTTTTTCAGAAAACGGTCCCATCTGAACTTATTTGTATAGGGGTCGACTGACTTCCAAATGCGTGCGGCTTTCCCAACGATATACTCTTCCGGCAACAAACCCCAGTAGCGTGAATCTTGCGAATTTGCACCTTTATCCCCTGCCATAAAGTAATAGTTCTTTTGGAAACGATATGATTCAATCGTCTTCCCGTTTAGAAAGACAGCCGAATCCCGGTATTTAAGCGAACCTTTCTGTTCCCATTCGATCAGTTTGCGATATAAGAGATAGTTTGTCCGGTTCATCGGCAACTCGTCACCCGTTTTCGGGATATAGAGCGGACCGAAGTTTTGAATGTTCCAGCCGATAATGGAGTCGAACGGAAAACTTTTATACACCCCGTCGGGAAATTCTCCCGGCAAAGTCTGTCCGACTCTTCGTTGCGAGTCAATGTTCCCTAATGGCGTATTGACCCCGCCGACTTGGAACATCCCGTTCCGGATCGACAAAGTGTCTCCCGGTAATCCGATGCACCGTTTAATATAATATTTCATGATGTGCATCTCGATCTTATCCCATCCGTTAGGATGAGGAAAATTGAAAACCAGCACATCATTCCTTTTAACTTTCCGGAATCCGGGCACACGGTGAATATCGACCTGTTTAAGCTGCATGGTCGCTTGCAGGTTAAAAAGCCGTGCTCCCAATACCGGTTTCCAGATCAATATGGCATCTCCTTCTATTAGTTCCGGTTCCATCGAGTCGCTGGGGATGCGAAAAGAGGTGAAGAGGAAGACTTGTGCAAATATCCAAAGTATAACAAGGCATGCCGCTCCGATGACAAGATTCAAGAATATATCAATACATTTTTTCATAAGATTAGAATTTGGTATTATCTAAAAATTCACCATTAATAGCGATACCGGTTTTTAACCATGTAGTGCTATTTTTTATCGTACATAACAGAAGTGCATTATCCGGAATGTTGTCGTAGACTTGTGTGCTGTCAGTTAATTTTTTGTATGGTATTTCTTCGAAATGCTCACTTTTTGTATCCCAATAATACAAAGGTAGCGAACTTGTTCCGGCTTTCCGTTTGTAGGTCAGTGGAACCCTATGGGACAAGTTTGGCACCAAAGAACGGATTTTTCCATTCAGGTCAGTGAGGACAGGAGCACTGATATATCGTAAGTCATATTTGTTGACAGCCTCTGCCACGATAAAGAAACTTCGTCCTGCCACATGGTCGAACTGACAAATATCCCCTTCCCGTTTCCCTATTGCGATCGGTCGCCATTGTTTATCATTGTAAGTACAAAGGTAAACTAAATTACTTTTGTTTATCCCTTTTTTATTTGTTGGAATACGGAGCGTGTAGGTTGGCAGCATTTCTTCTTTAGTGACATCCACAAACTGTGGGTTTTTAAGAAAGGTGACATACCCGTCGTCATTAGATAAATTCGGCAGGCTGGAATCAAAATGCCGGCGATAAATTTTTGCTGGTTGCAAAAAATAATCTGTCCCCATCAACTCTCTATAATTGTCAGGATCACCAGGATTGAAATCATGAAATTTTCCATCGTATAGAACTCCACACCAATTGTGTCCGAAATCGATCCGGGTCCACGTCGTTTGATAAATGGCAACAGGGATGCCTACAGCTCTCATTAGAAAGGCTGTGTAGTTAGAAAGAACTTCGCAATTCCCAATACCGGTTTGATCTGTTTCATTAATAGTGGGCTGTAACGGGCTGCCAGTTTCTTTGCTATGCAGCTTTTCTTCCAAAAGTTTGTTGATGATCATACATGCATCCAGTGAGTTCCACACTTTTGCGGAATCTAACAATGGCATATATTTGTGCATGAGTTTTTCTCGCAGGTTTGAAATTTCCTCATTTTGTGAGCGATAGGGGAGAATGTAGCGACAGAAATCATTGAAAGAGGTTTCTCTTGCCCATGGCTTCTTCCAAGCGTCAAAAGCCAATTCTATGTTTTGTATCAGAAAATCACTTCGTAAGGCTTTATTGTCGTAAATGATCTTCCGCTCGATCCTGTATCCTTTTGCCCTCAAGGAGTCGCAATGCCTTTTCACTGCATGTTCATTTGGGAACTTCCGGGTATCTAACCTATATTGTTCTCCTTCTGGAGACAGGAAGTATTCCACCTTTGAAAAGTGAAATGGCATATTGAGTATCAAATATTGGGCTGCCTTCAATTTTAAAGTATCATTTTTATAATACTCAAGTACTTTTTCCAATTCACTTCTGTTTTCTCCTGACATGGACAAAACTTGTTCTATGTTGACTTTGTCAGTCTTAGAGATGGAGCATGAACTGAGTAAATAGATTAAAAATACAAGATATAATCTCATGATTGTATATTAGTAATATCTTTTTTAACAGTTTTTAACTTATCTTTCATCTTGCAAGAATGAAAGATATTTAATTCTAAATTCTTGGAAATTTCCTGATCCGTAATATCATCTACAAAAAGAAGAACACCATCATGTATTTGGCACCAGCCAGTATAAAGATTGGATGTATTTGAAGAGAGTTTGATCTCTTTTATTTTATTGAGTTTCCTATCAAATAGACATAAATAAAAAATTTGCTCTCCCATTGTAGTCTTATTTTAATGAATTTATAGATTTATATTAATTTTTGGATCTTTATCCAGTATCATTTTCCTAGATCAGGTGATTTCTAACTTTTTTTGTTTACTTCAAATTTACTGCTTTTGCACGTTACCTCCTTCTTTATCTGCTATTGGCTGAGGAAAAGTCAAGGAGTTTCTGCTAAAGATTGTGAGACCTAAAGGCTGAGACTCCTTTCTTTTCCAGACATTTATTGTTTGATACTCCAATGAAATATAGTGAAGTCAAATTGTTTATGGAAGATCATATATTAATAGGGCCTCTTTTTGGGCATTAAATCCGACCATTCGTCTGTCGTTTTGATCCACGGCATAGATAATAGGTGAAATATCAAACGAATAAGTCCTGATTAAAGTTCCTTCATTGTTATAGACCTCTATTACATCCCCTTTATATTGCCCCTTTACAAACTCATTTGTTGTTTTATTACGATATAGGGCATAATAAAAATTCTTTGTTGCAAAAATATTTGCATAATAATACTTATTATCCGCATTTGGCCCAATTGTTATGCTCGGCTTCCTGTCATCCTTTTTTACGACATGGATAACCTTCCCGTTTAAATCCATGAAGTCTATTTGGCCTTTATATGAATAAGCATAAGCCATGCTTTTTGAAGAAACAGCCAAATTACCTTTGTTTGAATAAAAAAAGCTTTCACGGTGGTCATCTTTTTCGAATTCTCTTAAAAGTTTTTGCTTATTATTATTCAAGTCAAGACTCTTTATTTGTAGATCAAAAATATCATTAAATATAAGCCGGGTCGAATCAATAAATGCAATATCATTCATTGGATTTCCCTTTTGTGGTATTTTGTATTTTTCACGCATGACAAAATCTTCTCCGTCAAACGTGTAAGTGATAAATGTTGAAAGCCGGTCGAAACCTCCGATAATAGCCTTGTTCAGAGTTGTCTTACATAAAATCGGCAACATCAGATCCTGAGGGCCTTCCCCTTTTTTACCGAAACTTGATTTTAAAGTTAAAGGATCACCGCCATAAATATGGATCAAAGTCTCTGCTTTTACACTTGCGATAACAAAAAAATCACCCGCGGAGCTTATCATGGCAACATCAAATATTTCATTGGGATAGAAAATTTTAGCATGCAACAAGCTTGTGTCTCCCTTCAACTCCTTTTTCTGCTTGTCTTCAACTTTTTGATAATGACAAGAAAATAGGATAAATATCGATAAATAGCATAAATATTTCATCTGCATTAATTATGGGAATTATAAACAAAAACTTTCATTAGACCAATTGGTTGCATAAAGTGATTGGCATCCTCCACAATACTTTATAAACTTTCCTACTCCAGGTTCACTGCTTGATATATATTTGTAGCAGTGTGTAGTAATATCCCCAGATTCTCCTTGTGCTAATGCTTCTATATTAGCCAAGGTTAAATCATTGTATCTATTCTCGTTTATATGAAAATTAATAAAGCAACTAATAATTATAATTGCTGATAAAAATATTTTTTTCATGGTTCTTATATTTAAAATTGTAAACAAAAGTTTGTGTTCCAATAAGAAAAACCTAAAATATATCTACATTCTCCACAATATAGAATATAATTATTGGGGAAAACATGATCATATTGAATATTTTGATAACATATTCCTCCTTGCCCCCATTCTCCTTGCGCCAAAGCTTCGACATTTTCCAAAGCCAAGTCAGATAGTTTAAACTTATTTATATTCTGTTGGTTGTTCCAACTTGCTGCTACGGTGATCGCAATAAAAACGATAACGCCGATAATTTTCTTTCCCATTTTCGTATTATGTTTAGGGATTTATAGACTTTTATTAATTTGTGGATCTTTGTTCAGAATGCTTTCCTGATATCAGGTGATACCAAACCCTTTTTCGTTTGCTTCAAATTTACTACTTTTGTGCGGTTACCTCCTTCTTTATTTATTATTAAATGAGGAAAAGTCGGGGAGTTTCTGCTAAAGTTTGTAAGACTATGTGCAGAAACTTCTTTCTTTTTTCCGTTCAACAGTTCCGACAAAATCGTTCTTGAAGCTTTCGAATCGTTCATTTCTTATAAAACTATAAATACCATAGGCATAAGACCTCTTATGTAAATTATCGAAAAAATCTTTAACATTTTCATATTCCTTCAATGCAATAACAGAATCAACGGCCCGATAGTAATTCTTTATTTCTTCTTCATAGGAAAGTGCAAATTCTATTTCCTGATTTTGCGAATGGCAAGCCGAAAGAAGCAGAAGTAAAAAGATCAGAAATGAAGATAATTTCCTTGTCGTTTTTCTTTTATGCAACTGTCTCATGTCATACTATTTAATGGATACCAAGCGTTTATATTTCTTATAATCAAAGATTTATAAAAATAGGATGAAAGATATTTAATTCGAGATCTTCGGAATTGTCTTGATCTGTAATCTTGTCCACAAAAAGAAGAATCCCTGAATCTGTCTGACTCCAACCTGTATAAGGACTGAATGTATTTGAGGGTAACTTGGCTTCTTTTATTTTATTAAACTTATTATCGAATAAACATAAATAGAGGTCTCGTTTGTGGGCAATTATTTCTGGATTTTCATCTTCTTTGAAATCAATAGGCCCTATGTGTAAACGGGCATACATATCATATCTTGGAATATACATGAGATCAAAAAAATGAGGATTTTCAAATCCATGTTTTTCCCATTCTGAGTAATCGGTTTTAGATTTACACTTTTCTGCCTGATTTGTCGTGTATTCACTATCAGCTGGGTATATTTCACTGATTCCTGTAGTTAAATTCGCTCTATAAAGATGCGATTCTATTGGATAATTATATAAAATATAACCGTCCCGGAAATTGACATTCGGCTCGCTCATATTCGCATATCCTTTGCTTATATCCGGTTCTACGACGGATGGTAACAAATCAAAAGTTTTTGCTTCTTTGTTCTCTTCAATAAAAATCTCTTTTACCTTGAAACGGACAGGCGATGTGGATCTGTCTTTTACTGTACATAGCAGCGATTGATGTGCTGCGTTGTAATACAAATGGATCGTAGACATCGCATGGTTGGTATTTATGATTAACTCTTCTTCCTCCTGTAAATAATCTCGCACGTGTATACGTTTCATGGTAAGGCCTTCATGATTGACTAAAAAAACAGATTCCGATTCATCAGAAATCCAGATTGAATCTTTTTTGTATGCAAAAATGCCTGTTAAGCGTGTGATTGCGTTTGGGCCTTCTATTTGCAATGGTATCTGAGAAATTTTTTTGTTCAAAAGATCCATACAGTCTAATGCGTGTTCTTTATAATTGTAACCTACCAATATATGAACGGAATCAGTCTCTACCGGAGATGATAAATAATATGACTTTAGTTGCAATACATCGGAGGGGAGGAAATTCATTTCCTCCCTTTGTAATTCAACTAAATTATTATTTGTAGTTCTCGGCTCTTTTTTCTTTTTAGAACAAGAGACAAACACCAAAACTATACATATGTAATAAAATAGTAATTTTTTCATATCTATCTACAATATGTTGGTCCATAACATTCGGGACGTTCACTATCTTTGAATCGGCATTCATTACCAGAGCTTGATGAGCATGGAAATAAATGATAATATGATTTGCTTTCATCCCAAGCAAGAGCTTCAACATTTTCCAATGCCAAATCAGATAATTTAACCTCTTGTTTATTTTGCTGATAATTCCAGCCAGCCGCTACGGCGATTGCAGCAAAAGCGATAACGCCGATAATTTTCTTTCCCATTTTCGTATTATGTTTAGGGATTTATAGACTTTTATTAGTTTGTGAATCTTTGTTCAGGATGTTTTCCTGATATCAGGTGATACCAAACCCTTTTTCGTTTGCTTCAAATTTACTACTTTTGTGCGGTTACCTCCTTCTTTATTTATTATTGAATGAGGAAAAGTTGGGGAGTTTCTGCTAAAGTTTGTGAGGCTGTGTGCAGGAACTCCTTTCTTTTCCCGTTATTATTTCTCGGTCACTGTCCCGATAAAATTCAGAGTCAGTGATTTATTTGGTATATTTCCATAAATATCGACTGTCCGTAGAAAATCTCCCAGTTGCTCTGCTTTATAGCTGACTGTAATTATTCCGTTTTCTCCTGGTTGTAACTCTTTCCATTCGCAAGTTGCTTCTGTGCAATCACAAGAGGTGGTAAAACCTTTCAGTTTAAAAGCGTTTGTTCCCATATTCCGTATTGTGATCGTTTGTTCTTTGGTTGTTCCGTTTAGAACTGTTCCTAAATCATACTCGGTTTTCTCCGGCTCAAGAGTTGTTACCGTAAATGTTTCTTTGTTTTGCATTCCTGTGATCTGTTTTAGGTAAAGGTCCTTTACCGCTAAATTGTGTATTGGATTTCCAATCACCACTATTCTATTTTTCTTATCTAATAGAAATGTCTGGAAAGTGATATTTTGAGGAAAGCGATTTAGCTTGTCCAATTTGCTATTCCGATCAATGCATACCGGACGGTTAAAATTATCCCGTTTCAGAATATAACGCAATTCTTTGTCGTCTTTCGATTGGAAAAAGAATAAGAATGGAATATTATTTCCTGTAACCGAATCTGTATAAGCAATCAATTCTTTCCACTTAGGCAGTTGCAGTTTGCAACTTGTGCAACCTGTTGAATCGACATAAATCAGTACTTTGTAATCGGATTGCGGGATCTGATAATCTACAGTATCAGTTACAAACCGGGTGAAAGTGATATTTCTCGGAAAAACAATCTCTTTCCCTTGCCATTCCTGTACCAGTCGGGCAACTTCTTCTTTTTTGTTTTCTTTGCAAGAGGTTAACAAAAAGAGTATAGATAATAGGTATAACAGTGATTTCATCTATCGTTATATTTTAAATTCCATGATTGGTTCATCGCTTTCTACACAAGTGGCGATGATCGTTTTTGTTTTTTCGTTTACATCAATACCGTATATGGGTTTATCTAAGGTGTATTTTTGTATGGGATTGCCTTTCAGATCGAATACATAAATGTAACGTCCTCCGTCTTCCGGTTTTTTGCCTTGTTGGTAAGATGCTAATTTGTCTTTGAACCGGACGCCCTGGAATACGCTGTAGATATGTTCGTCGGTGATAACGATGTCGCTGAATCCCATAATTCCGGTGGGAAAACCTTCTCCTTTTACATTTTTAAATTGAGGTTCACCATTCGGACCGTATAATACGGTATGGGTGTTCTCTTTGGTGTTATAGATTTCAATGGATTCTCCTAATTGAGTGACCATTGCAAATATGCCATTATGCGGGTTGTAATCGATAAAACTACGCCATGCTTGGGCCAATGCTGGACGGATTTCTTGTGTGAAATCTGTTTCAGAAGGGATTTTACCAATGCTTTTGATTGGTTTACCGCTGTAGTCGACTTGCCAATAGCGATGTTCTCCTAAATAATCAGGGATTAGAAAACAGGAATCCGTCGCATAGAAATCTAAAGAGCGGACCAGGCTTTTATCCAATTGTATCACCTCTTGTCTTGTTGCCGAATAATTTTCAGCAGAGACAGCCCAACGCGATATTTGCATTTTGTTTGCATCGAGGGCATATATCGAATCAGGCGAGTTAAACCGGAATGTTTCCGCTGAAAGCATCTCTTCCGGTCCTTCCCCGCGCTTGCCGAAAGAAACGATATGTTTCCAGTTGGGATAGGTGAACGCGTGAAAAAAATAGTCAGTGTTATGCAAATCCATTACAATAGCTATACTGTCTTTGACCGCTACCCGGAATGGGTAGCGGAAAAAAACAGTATCCAGGTCGATAACCCGCGCACTTATTGCCTTTTCATTGGGAAAAGTTGAATAGCGGGGATAGCGAGTACCGGGGGAATCGGTACAGGAGATTATCGCACTGATACCTATTAATAATATATATGCAAAACGTTTCACGATTAGTTTTTAATCTAAGTTGAAGTTTGTAGCTTTGTATTCTACTTTGTAAGTTCTGCAATCTATAGAACCATAACCTAAGCAAAAAGCATTATCATCGTTTTCTCCACTTGCTAATGCTTCAATGTTCTGAAATGCCAGCCTGTTCAATGTGCTTGTTTCATTATTATAAAACAGACAGTATGCAGCAAATAGGCAGCTCGCTGTAAAAATTAATTTTAATAGTGTTTGCTTTTTCATCTTTCTTTTTTCAGCAAAAGTAATCTCCTGGTTTAAGATTGTCAACTAAAAGTGGAAACACTTTGATGTTTCCAATGAAATGTTTCCAAAGTGTTGATTTGGATTGTTGATTTTGTTACTTTTGTAGTAATAAATGAACTGAAAATGGGAAAACACAGATTTATTATATTCTTTGGGGTTATACTGATTTTGACAACATTGATTGTGTTTTTAGCTTGCTGTTACTTTTCTCAAATTAAAAAAGAGCAGATTCTTAAGGCAGTTTATATATTCAGTTATGCTATTGATAAAGAAAAGGCACTTATGCAACCAGAGTTTGTTTCTTATCCGAAATTTGATGTTAGTATTTCTTCTGATTCTACTATTATTGAAACCGAAAAAGGGAAAGCTATATATAAAAGAGATAAGAAGGTGGATAGTCTTACTTTGTCCCATAGAAGAGAGTGGAATTTCCAGATGTACTTAGCCTTTAAAAATCCCAATCGCGCCTTTACTCTCGACAGTCTTTTTCAAGAGGAACTTAAAAGTGAGAACATAGTTGCTCAAACTGCTGTCTCTTTTTTCCAGGGCGACAGTCTTGTGAGTTGTTCGAATAAATCATTATGCCAAGCAGGAATAGCTTTGGACCCTGTTGTTTTTGGAGTAGAGCATGATCCGAAACAAATAAAATTACAGGCGTATGTCTCGTTCTCCCGTTCCTATTTAATTAGTCAGATGCCTTTAATCTGGGGGCTGATTATATTGTGGATTGTTCCTGGTATATTAATGTATATATGGCTACGGCGTAAAAAGGTAGAATATAAGGACGTCATTAATCCTGTTCCACCCATATCGGCTCTGATTTCCTCGGATGCATCAGAGTGGAAAGAGATAGCATCGGGCATCTTTTTTAATGAGAAAACAGGAGTATTGAAGAAACAGGATCATGAGGTCTGCCTGAAAAGAAATCGTTTACGCGCTTTTTCTCGTTTTTTAGGAGCTTCGGATCATACTATCAGTTACTCTGATTTTTGTAAAAATGTGTTGGAGCGACCTTTGAACGAAGATGAATCGAACGAAAAAAATAAGGATTTGAACCAAGCGATAAAGAAATCTATGACGCAAACAATACAGCGTTTGCGAGATGATTTGAAGGATTTCCCGGAGTTGTCTATTGACAATATACCTAATTCAGGCTATCAGCTTAATATTGAAACCTGATAATCACCGGGTCCGGTTGCTCGGAAAGCCCATAAATACACTTTTCTACTGGATCTACAGAAAAGAAAGTAATCGGTGTGTCTAATTCGTAATGTCGTAGCGGTGTTCCCTGATAGTCAAAAACGAATAGGGTACGCTGCATTTCTTCTCCTTTTTGGGGGGATATGCCATAATATAAAGCCCAGATTTCAGAATCAGTCAATACGCCGAATAGATATGAAAATTTGGTCTGTTCAGGAATAATGTATGCGAAATCATGATCATCTACTTTTCGGTTTCCTAAAACAGGGATAAAATTATCAGGTCCTTGTATACGCTGTATAAGCTGCATATCAGAATTGTATATTTCAATGAGATCGGAATAAGTATAAAAAATAACGATTTTATCATTGTGAGGGTTATAATATATCCTGTTTTCCCAAAAACGTTTTTTTAGATTATCCGGTATATTGTTTGTCGACACTTCCGGGAATTTCGTTTGTAATTGATTGTCTTTATTTCCAGAGGCATCAAAACGTGTCACCAAATTATTTGAATCGCTTAAATCCGAGCATAAAAAAGATCCATCGGGCAATACGGCAACACTGGTTGGCGCACCATTTTTAAATTTAACCGATTGAATTGGTGAAATATGTTTTCTATTGAGGAAATCGGGAATACTATATGCCTCCATTTTAGCCTGTTGCATATCGAACGCCCAAACCTTATCCGGATAAAATTGTAAAGACCAACAATTTAGTAATTCCCCTGGGCCGATTCCTCGTGGAATGTTTTCAGTTGTTTTACGACCACTCTTCTTATCATAGATTTGTGCAAAATAGTCACAATACATATCAACACTCACTAAAGAGGAATCGCATACCCAAATTCGAATGGGTTTCCAAAGAGTATCTATACTCAATATTTCACCTTTCAAAGAAGTCGTTTGCTTAAAATCATCTTTCGTGAAGAGGACTGTTTCCTTGACTGTTCCGGACTCTTTTTTGCAAGAGCATATTAATAAGATCGGAAGAATTGCTATATAGAATCTTATTCTCATTTCTCTTTTAATTGGTAAGTTAGTATTTTGAAAGAAGTTGTTTGGGATAATAATTCTTTCAGAATCGCCTCTTCTTTTTTTATGTCAAATTCTTGTAGAGTTGTTATTTTATCCAATGTCTTTTGTCCTATATAATCTTCTTTTGGTGCAAATAATATGATGGGAGCAACTTTCTCCTTCATTTTGGGAAGGGATTTAATTATATAGGGGGCGATTTGAGTATTTGATTTCAAAGGATGAACTGAAAAAAACTTTCCAATGAAATTGCAACATATCTCTATCTGGCTATTCTCATTTTGTTTGATTATAAGATCGACCCTCGGATTTTCTTTTATATCCAATGACTCATGAAAAATAACAGTCTTATTTATATTTTTAATGTCATCTTGAAAGCTCCATAACATAACTTCCAAAGTCGTACTCTTAGAGAAGTGACTAAATTCGAAATGAGCAATATTTTCTTTCTCAGTCGGTTGAAACGGAAGGCTTGACATGGAACCATATCCGGCAACTTTGATACTGTCTTGAGCACTACAATAGAAAGATAAAAATAAGAATAATGAATAAATAAGACTTTTCATATGATTAATTTTGTGGAGATGAGTATGTACCTCTTTGTTTTGAATATAATATTTTATGTGTTAGTTCTCTTCAATTATCCACTGTTCAATATTCCGTAACTGATTGCTGAAATTCACGCCTATCTTGAATAGTTTCCGAGGATCGGTTGCGAATGGCAGTGCGTAATGCTTCTCATTTATCTGTTGTAAAGCCTCTTCTGCTGTTCCTTCTAATTTGAACTCCATGACATAAATGTAGTCATTGGTTTTCAATACTAAATCGATACGCCCCATATTGGTGTGGTACTCTACTTGGGTATAAAGGCCGACTAATTTGAAGACAATGAAAAGTACATTCTGGTAATGCAGCTCCAATTGGCGGACCAGTTCATAAGGCGTATCGGCAAAGAAACTTTGCAGACGACGCAAAAAAGCATCTGGCTGGCCTAATTCTATTTCACGGACAAAATTTTGAATTTCGAAAGGAGACTCTATTTTATTGACATTTGTATAGAAGGGCATCAGGTATCGTACAAAGCCTTCTTCTACCTCTAAGTTAGGGAAACCTAATTGGTATATGCCAAATCTTTCGTCATAACTTTTGATCGTCAGATATCCGCTCTGGTAAATGACAGGAATGGGATTCGATGAATCTGCATAAATACTGTTTAATACATCTGCACTGGTCTCTTCATTAGCCATGCGCTCCAGATTGTAATGGCTCCGTTTTAACAGTTCTACCAAATAGGTGGGTGTGCCTGTCTCAAACCAATAGTTGCTGAACTTATTATATTTGAATGTATTGAGCAGGCTGAACGGATTGTAGATACCTATTGTGTTTTCTGCAAAGTGATAGCCATCGTAATACTCTTTGAGTTTGGCACATGTTTCTTCATATGTCATTGCTTGCGCATTTGCCAACTCATGAAGCTCTTCTTCCAGATTGTCGTGTATCTCCTGTTCGGAGACGCCGCAGATGTTGACATAAGGCTCGCGCATGGAGATATCGTCCAGATTATTCAGGTCGCTGAATACACTGATTTTGCCGAATTTGGTTACTCCTGTTAACATGGCGAACTGGATGTAGCCGTCCATTGATTTCATTACGCCATAGAAAGCTTTTAAAGTTTCACGATATTCATTTTGTAAAGCCGTATTCTCTATGGTTTGCAGCAAAGGTTTATCATATTCGTCTACCAGAATGACCACTTTTTGCCCCGTCTTTTCATAAGCCTTCCGGATGAGTGTGACAAAACGGTCATCTATCGTTTCGTCTGATGGGGAAGATCCATATTTCTCTTCATAGATGAGAAACTGGCGATCTATAAGGCGAAGCAAATCGTCTGTTGTATCAAATTTTTTAGCATTCAGGTCTAAATGCAGGATGGGATACTTGATCCAGTCTTTTTCCAGCTTTTCCATGGCAAGCCCCTCGAACAGCTCTTTTTTGCCTTGAAAGTAAGCTTCGAGCGTAGATATGAGCAAGCTTTTACCAAAGCGGCGCGGGCGGCTCAGAAAATAGTAGCTACCGGTTTTGACAATACGGTAGATCAGTTCGGTTTTATCAATGTAGAAATAACCGCTACTGCGAAGCTTTTCAAAGTTCTGTATTCCGATAGGATAAATCTTGTTGCTCATAGCTGTCTTTTTTGTTGTTTGCCGGAATGATGCATTCGGTCCGTAATACAACAAAGATAGTAATGTTTCTTTAATGTCAGTCTGTTGGGCTGCTATATTATATCTGTTAAATCTAAATAAGCGAACTGTATCTCGTCGTTTAAATTTATAATGAGCCTGTTGTTTTCTTTGTCATAACAAAAATCGGTTATCATATATCCGGTTTCCAGGGTTTTGAGATAATTGCCATTTAAATCGAAAACCAAAAATTTTGTGGGATAATAGGCATCTGTACGATGGTCACTACCCGAATAAAGTGCCACTATCTTATCTTTGCAAAATGTAGCGCTGAGAGCATAGTGCTGTGTCTGTGTTATTTCAGCATTCCATTTAGGGCCATGGATGTTACAGATTAAATTCCCGTCGAAGTCGCAGATTGTCATCAGGTCGTATTGGCTATAACATTGAACATACCGTTTATGCTCTGCGGATGCGGCGTATATGAATCGGACTCTTTTCAGATCAGGATATTCGTACTTCATTGGCACTATCTCTTCGGTGGTCATGTTCCATCTGGCAACAGATGGGCGATAGTCGCTGTTTCCGATCGGTTCTATAATTCTGGCAATACAAAGTGTGTCATTCAAATATAAATATCGGTCGGGAAACTGTCTTTCTTTCATATTTATTTTAACTTCCGGCTGATAATCAGGGTTGGCTAAAACGCTATCGAGGTCGTAACTGAATATTTTCAGTTTACCGTGATCCGAGACGAAAAACCTGCGGTGTGCTTCATCAGTTCCCACGTGGCCGATAATCGTAATTTCTCCGGGGCCTTGTCCCTGATAAGTGGTGCTGGCTAAATGGTTGAAATTATTTTTGTCAAATAGGTGTATAAGTTTGTCTGGCACATTATATTCGGTGATAATTAGATAATCGCTGAGCAAGTATACTCTCGAAATTCGACCGATTAAAACGTCTTGTGTCGAGAACTCTTTCATTTTGTCCCGCACGTTAATCACATGATCCCGCTTACTTTGATATTTCTCGGTTTCAGAATCCCGGCTACAGCTCCAGCAGGATATAATTAGTAAAAGGTATAACAATTTGTTCATGACTTTATTGTTTTAGGATGCTGACATAACGCAAATATACGAATATATTTTGGTTACGAATGGTTCGTAGCTTAATTGTCTCGTGATTTTATCGATTTGCGGAGATTCGGAAAAGGGTACTTATTGTATAAAACGGATTTTTCAAGCTCGGAAGAAGCCTTGATGCAAACAAATGTTAATCCACTTTTTTGCCCTCAAAAAGGGACTCTTTCCGCTTTTTTGAGCGTTTCCAACAATTACGACCGTCTTCTTTGCCATTGCGACCGTGCTAATGTGTAGTGCACTCGGCACCTCGCGAAGATTAGCACGGTCGTAATGGCAATTAGGACGGTCGTAATTGAAAAGAGGACCGTCTTAAGGGCAAAAAAGCACCTGAATTTCCTTGCGATATTTGGAACGCCGTCCGTTTTGTTTTCAAATATTCGATTCTCCGGGAGTTAAGGTTTATCACTTTGTCGGTGTTTCCATCTTTCGGTAATCAATTTGCACGCTTTTCGAAACGGACTGCGCACCTCTTTTTTCCTATTGTCAAAAAGGGGAGCTTAAACCATGAAAAGAGTCAATCCAAAATCGATCAAGATTTCGGACGAAATAGAAAAACGGCCCAAAGGGGGGGATATTGTAATTTTCGTGTATGCTTCTTTGCGATCCCGCGTCGAAGCGCGGGGACAGGAATGGTTTATTCCTTTTTATTTAACAATGCAAAACATTTTGCCTTTTCTTTACCTGCAAAACGTCACATACCGCTTAGGAACCTCTTTCTCTATGATTTACAAAATAAGCTTTTTCCTGCATTTTGGTCCATATCCGAACTCTATTGGTTTATTTCAGAATAGAATGAAATTAGTTGAATATTTAACTAAGTACAAAAAGAATTAAAAAGTAATATTTCCGAATATCAGACAATCATAATTCGTAATATTGCAGCCGAAGAGTTGAATAGGTCTAAGGAAAAAAAGAGATTGTATGGGAGAAATAAAAGGTTATATATCACAGGTTATCGGTCCGGTTGTGGACATTCATTTTGACAATGAAAAGGAAGAAAAGATAACACTTCCACGTATCCACGACGCAATGGAGATAACCCGCCCTAATGGAAAAATACTGATTGTAGAAGTTCAGCAACACATCGGGGAAAACACGGTCCGCACCGTAGCAATGGATACGACAGACGGACTGAAGAGAGGAATGGAAGCCCTGTCATACGGCTCACCTATTACGATGCCGGTCGGCGACCAGGTGAAAGGACGCTTGATGAACGTGACAGGCAACCCGATCGACGGGATAACGGAACTCGACCGCAAAGGCGCTCTCCCGATCCACCGCGAACCGCCCAAGTTCGAGGATCTGACCACCAGCCGCGAAGTGTTGTACACAGGTATCAAGGTGATCGACCTGCTGGAACCTTATTCAAAAGGTGGCAAGATCGGTCTTTTTGGCGGTGCCGGTGTAGGTAAGACGGTTCTGATCATGGAGCTGATCAACAACATTGCAAAGAAGAACAATGGATTTTCCGTCTTTGCAGGTGTCGGCGAACGTACGCGTGAGGGGAACGACCTGCTGCGCGAGATGATCCAGTCCGGTGTGATCCGTTACGGTGAAGAATTCAAGAAGAGCATGGAAGCAGGCCATTGGGATTTGTCGAAGATCGACTATGACGAACTGGCCAAATCGCAGGCGACATTAGTGTTCGGGCAGATGAACGAACCGCCGGGAGCGCGTTCTTCCGTAGCCCTCTCGGGGCTGACGATTGCCGAGTCTTTCCGTGACCTGGCGCCGGAAGGAGAGACGAGAGACATCCTCTTCTTTATCGATAATATCTTCCGTTTCACACAGGCCGGTTCGGAAGTTTCCGCCTTGTTAGGACGTATGCCGTCGGCCGTCGGCTACCAGCCGACGCTGGCAACCGAGATGGGCGCCATGCAGGAACGTATCACGTCGACCAAGAAAGGTTCCATCACCTCTGTCCAGGCAGTTTATGTGCCCGCAGACGACTTGACGGACCCGGCTCCGGCGACTACATTCACGCACTTGGATGCGACGACGGTGTTGAGCCGTAAGATCACCGAACTCGGTATCTATCCGGCTGTCGACCCGCTGGAATCGACTTCACGCATTCTGGACCCGCTGATCGTCGGCAATGAGCATTACGAGACAGCACAACGTGTCAAACAGATACTGCAACGCAACAAGGAATTGCAAGACATCATCTCGATCCTCGGTATGGAAGAGCTTTCCGACGAAGACCGCCAGACCGTCAACCGCGCCCGTCGCGTGCAGCGTTTCCTTTCGCAGCCGTTCTCCGTTGCCGAACAGTTCACCGGCATACCGGGCGTGATGGTCTCCATCGAAGATACGATACGCGGATTCAAGATGATCATGGACGGCGAGACCGACAATATCCCCGAACAGGCCTTCCTGAACGTAGGAACGATCGAGGATGTGATGGAAAAGGCGAAACGATTGGCAGAACAAGCAAACTAAACAGATATGAGACTGGAAATTATATCACCGGACGGTATTCTTTACGAAGGCGAGACCCAGCAGGTTTCGTTTCCGGGTGCAGCCGGTTCATTTGATATTCTTCCTCATCATGCTCCGATGATCGCCGCTCTCGGAGAAGGAACCATCGTCTTTGAAAACGATGGCAAAAAAGGGGAGCAAGCCATCAGGAGCGGATTCGTGGAGGTGAAAGGGGATCATATATCTGTTTGTATCGAATAAATAAAAAGTACACGACAATGACAGGGTGGTTAAAAATTAAGCTGATGGGGTTGATTACTTTTGTCAACTTTGCTATTGGTCTGACATTAGGCGGTTTGTTATACACAATCTGGCCGGAACATTATTTCACATGGTATCCTTCCATCCCGATCTTCTACTGGTTGATGTCATTGGCAATGACATATGTTCTCGACCGGATGAAAAAGAAGAGAGGCGATGTGACCATTACCGCTTATATGCTGGTGCGGTTCTGCAAGTTTACCCTTGCGATCGTTTTCTTATGGCTTTATGCCGCACTGGTGAATGACCACTTGAAGACATTCGGTTTTACACTGATGCTCTTTTTCTTTATTTACCTGGCCATGGAAACATATACGATTTATCTGTACGAGAAAAAAAGAATGAAAAGAGAAAAAAGAGAAGATGAAGAACAATCTCATAGATAACAGATTTATATGGATAGCGCTACTGCTGTGGTTCTGCGCGTTGGGCCCGGCCCAGGCAGATACCAAAGAGGAAGGCATCGATGTGCAGGAGATCGTTTTCTCACATATTCAGGATGCCTACACCTGGCACATTACCGAATGGAATGGGAAAGAGATCGCCGTCTCGCTGCCGGTATTGGTCAAAAGCGAAGAGCGGGGATGGGATATGTTCCTTTCCCACCATTTGCATCACGGACAGACGCATCATAACTATTACATCGCGGCCGAAGGCGAACATGCCGGCAAGGTGGTCGAAAAGAACAGCCGGGGCGAAGAGGTCCGCCCGCTCGACTTCTCATTGACCAAAAATGTCTGCGGACTGTTCCTGAGTTGCGGCATTCTGCTGTTTGTGGTCCTCAGGACGGCACGCTGGTATAAGAAACATCCGAACCAGGTCCCGGGCGGATTTACCGGGTTGATGGAGATGGCTATTTCCTATATCGAGGACGGTGTCATCAAGGAGTCGATCGGCAAAGAAGAATACAAGCCGTTTTCATCTTATCTGCTGACGGTCTTTTTCTTTATTCTGATCAATAACCTGATCGGCATCATACCGATCTTTCCGGGCGGCGCCAACATCACAGGCAACATTGCCGTAACGGCAGTCCTGGCAGGATGTACGTTTATCGCCGTCAACCTGTTCGCGACAAAGGGATACTGGAAAGAGATATTCTGGCCGAAAGCGCCGATCTATCTGAAGTTGCCGCTGCCGATCATGCCTTTCGTGGAGTTCTTCGGCGTGTTCACAAAACCGTTTGCTCTGATGATTCGTCTGTTTGCCAACATCATGGCGGGACATACGATTATCCTGGCGCTCACTTGTCTGATATTCATCACGGTGTCGATGGGGATGGTTGTGAATATGGGGATGACGGTCGTTTCAGTTCTGTTCTGCGCGTTCATGAACTGCCTGGAACTGTTGGTCGCTTGCTTGCAGGCATACATATTCACCTTGCTTTCAGCAAACTATATAGGTTTGGCCAAGGTTAAAGATTAAATATATTTGAGGTACTAATTAAAAGTTTAAAACACTATGTTATCGACTATTTTATTACAAGCAGCTGCCGGAATGGGCATAGCGAAGATGGGAGCAACAATCGGAGCGGGATTCGCCGCTATCGGTGCAGGTATAGGTATCGGTTTGATCGGAAAAGGTGCCGTCGAGGCTATCGGACGCCAGCCGTCGGCAGCCGGTGAGATCCGTACTTCCATGTTGATCATGGGCGCTTTGGTGGAAGGTGTGGCACTGTTTGCTATTGTAGTATGTTTCCTGGCTTTGTTCCAATAAAAAAGTAACAAGCTATGTCATTATTAACACCGGATTCGGGACTTCTGTTCTGGATGATCGTTTCATTCGGGATTGTCTTTGTCATCCTTTCCAAATATGGTTTCCCCGTCATTATCAAGGCGGTGGAACAACGGAAAGCCTACATCGACGATTCTTTGGAGACGGCACGCCAGGCGAATGAACAGCTTGCCAATATCCAGGCCGAAGGTGCCCGGATACTTGCCGAAGCGAAAGAAAAACAGAATGCGATCCTGAAAGAAGCCTTTGCCGAAAAGGAACAAATCATCGACGAAGCTCGTCAGAAGGCTGCCGCCGAAACCCGTTTACAGGTGGAAGAGGCTGCCCGGCGTATCCGCGAAGAAAAGGAGAAAGCAATCCGCGAAGTCCGTTCGGAGATTGCCGACCTTTCGATCGCCATAGCAGAGAAGGTGATGAAAGAAAAGATCAGCCGTGACGGTGAACAGCAACAAATCATCGACCGGCTGTTAGATGAGGTATCGCTTTATAAATCGTAGCGTATGGATATAGGAACAATCTCTTCCCGGTATGCGAAAGCGCTTTTCTCGCTTGCAAAGGAGAAAGGGCTGGAGACCCGGGTATATGACGACATGAAGATGCTGGCAGACAGTTTCTCGCTCGAACCGGAGTTGCGGGTTGCCGTTAGCAACCCGATCATTCCCAAAGAGGAGAAAGTCAAGCTGTTGATAGCGGCCGGCGGCATAGAGGTCTCGGACTTGTATGTGCGTTTTATCCGGCTGGTCTTGCAACACAAACGGGAAAACGAACTGCTCTTCATGGCCCACATCTATATCCATTTTTACCGGAGAGACAAGCATATCACCCGCGTACAATTCAGTACCGCTACTCCGGTAAGCGATGAGGTGAAGGAGCATCTCCAGAAGAAGCTCAAGGAAGAGACAGGCAGCACCATCGAATTTACCGGGCTTATACAGCCGGAACTGATCGGCGGTTTCCGCCTGCGTATCGGAAACTACCGGATAGATGCCAGCTATGCGACACAGTTGCGTGACATCCGTAGCCGGTTACTCGAAAACAGATAAAAAAGAAAGAAGTATGACAGATCAGATAAAAGTGAGTGAAGTTTCCGCCATCCTGCGCCAGCAGTTGGAAGGTATCAGTACCAGCATCCATACGGAAGAAGTGGGTACCGTACTTCAGGTGAGTGATGGTGTGGCACGCATATACGGCCTCGACAATGCCGAAGCGAACGAACTGTTGCAGTTCGACAACGGAATGGAAGCGATCGTGATGAACCTCGAAGAAGACAATGTGGGAGCCGTCTTGCTGGGGCCGACCGACCTCGTAAAAGAGGGCGACACGGTCAAACGGACAGGACGTATCGCCTCTATCGACGTTAGCGAAAACATGATCGGACGTGTAATCGACCCGCTCGGAAACCCGATCGACGGAAAAGGACAAATCACAGGCGAGACCTGCGAGATGCCGCTTGAACGCAAAGCTCCGGGCGTAATCTTCCGCCAACCTGTGAATGAACCGTTGCAGACCGGCATCAAGGCTGTCGACGCCATGATACCGATCGGACGCGGACAGCGTGAACTGATCATCGGCGACCGCCAGACCGGAAAGACTTCCATCGCGATCGACACGATCATCAACCAGCGCAGCAATTATGAAGCGGGCAATCCGGTTTATTGTATCTATGTGGCGATCGGACAGAAAGGTTCGACTGTCGCTTCGCTTGTCAACACGTTGCAGGAAAAGGGTGCGATGGACTATACGGTTGTTGTTAGTGCGACAGCTTCCGATCCGGCAGCCATGCAATACTTCGCACCTTTTGCCGGAGCCGCTATCGGCGAATATTTCCGGGATAGCGGACGCCATGCCTTAGTGGTCTACGACGACCTCTCGAAACAGGCTGTCGCCTATCGTGAAGTATCCCTGATCCTGCGCCGTCCTTCCGGACGTGAGGCCTATCCGGGCGATATCTTCTACCTGCATTCCCGCCTGCTCGAACGGGCAGCCAAGATCATCAACCAGCCGGAAGTGGCAAGCCAGATGAACGACCTGCCGGAGAGCATGAAAGATAAAGTGAAAGGCGGCGGTTCCCTGACGGCCCTGCCGATCATCGAGACACAGGCCGGCGACGTTTCGGCTTATATCCCGACCAATGTGATCTCCATCACCGACGGACAGATCTTCCTCGAGACAGACCTGTTCAACCAGGGAAACCGTCCGGCTATCAATGTCGGTATTTCCGTTTCCCGTGTAGGTGGTAACGCGCAGTTGAAGGCGATGAAGAAAGTGGCCGGAACGCTGAAGATCGACCAAGCGCAGTTCCGAGAACTGGAATCATTCTCCAAATTCGGCGGAGATATGGATGCCGTAACGGCCTTCACGATCGACAAAGGACAAAAGAACACGCGCCTGCTGATCCAGCCCCAATACAGCCCGATGCCCGTTGAAGAGCAGATCGCGATCCTCTATTGCGGCACGCAAGGCCTGCTGAAAGATGTCCCGTTGGACAAAGTACACGAATTCGAAAAGGAATTCCTGCACGAATTACGCACATCGCACCGACACGACGTCCTGGATGTCTTGAAAACCGGAACTATCGACGACGATATCCGGAAGAAACTGGAAGAAACAGCGAAGCAACTTTCAATTAAATAGAGTCTATGTCATCATTAAAAGAAATAAAAGTCCGGATTGCATCTATCCGGAGCACGCAGAAGATTACGGCTGCCATGAAAATGGTTTCTTCTGCCAAGCTCCACCATACACAGATGCTGACCGAACATACACTCCTTTATGCGAATAAGCTGTCCGCCATTTTAAACGGTCTTTTAGGTGCGGAATGTGACCTGGAATCACCTTACACTGAACAGCGTGAGGTGAAGCGGGTCGCAATAGCCGTATTCTCATCCAGCAGTGGGCTATGCGGCACTTTCAATGTCAACGTCTGGAAAGAACTATCCGCCCGGCTGCATGAATACAAGGCACAGCAGATCGAGGTACGCCTCTATCCCATCGGAAAGAAGATTGCGGACGAACTGCATAAGGCCGGTTATACAACCGAAGACAACTTCCTGCATTTAGGAGAAAAACCGTCTTACGATGGAGCTATCAGCCTGGCGGGAGACTTGATGGAATTGTTTACCTCCGGCAAAGTAGACCGGGTGGAATTGCTTTACCATCATTTCAAAAACACGGCGACACAGGTTTTGACTCATAAAGTGTACCTGCCGATTACCCTTCCGGAAGCGACAACCGATGCTTCTGTAACCGATTACCTTCTGGAACCGTCTCCGGAAAACTTGCAAGCCTTGCTCTTCCCGAAGTTACTGAACCTGACAGTCTATACGACACTGCTCGACACGGTAACTTCTGAACACGCCGCCCGCATGATGGCCATGCAGACCGCCAACGACAACGCGAACGACCTGATCCAGGACCTGACTCTCCAATATAACAAAACACGCCAGCAAGCCATCACCAACGAGCTGCTGGATATCATGGGAGGAAGCGGGCAATAAACCCGATTCCCTCCCCCAGTTTTCAAACCAGAATAACAGCCTCCGTGGGGGAATATGTCAAAAGTCCCTTGTCCCCGCGCTTGACGCGGGGCCGCAGAAGAACAGGCCTTATCTATCAGTTGTTTATATGGTCGGTTTTAATGCGATCCCGCGTCAAGCGCGGGAACAGTAGTCCACAATAAATAAACCATTTTGACAAACAAATAAATCTTCAAAACATAAAAGTTTTCCATTTTAATAATAACCGTCACTGTATATCAGTGTATTGACATTATTTAACCACACAAAAGTTTTCCAAAAAGTTCACCGCATACTTATACTGTATACTTTTGCAGCAAATAAAACATATAATCCTCAATAGCAATTATCATGATTCAAACAGTTATCAAACGGGACGGACGCATCGTCGGGTTTAACGAAGAAAAGATCGCGACAGCCATCCGTAAAGCCATGTTGCACACTGAAATCGGAGAAGACCGGGAGTTAGTACGCCAGATCACCGATCACATTTCATTTAAAGGTAACACGCAAATGACAGTCGAAGCCATCCAGGATGCTGTCGAACTGGAACTGATGAACAGTAGCCGCAAGGATGTTGCACAAAAATACATCGCCTACCGTAACCAGCGAAGCATCGCTCGTAAAGCAAAGACGCGCGATATGTTCCTGGAAATCATAAACATCAAGTCTAACGATATTACCCGCGAGAATGCCAATATGAATGCCGACACGCCTGCTGGTATGATGATGAAGTTTTCCAGCGAGACGACCAAACCGTTCGTAGACGATTACCTGTTGAGTGAAGAGGTCAAGGAAGCTGTGGAAAATAACTATTTGCATATCCATGATAAGGACTATTATCCGACTAAGAGCCTCACGTGCGTACAGCATCCGCTTGACCGCATTCTGAAATACGGTTTTTCCGCCGGACACGGCGAATCACGCCCGGCAAAACGAATCGAAACGGCCAGCATCTTGGGGTGTATCTCGCTTGAAACAGCCCAGAACGAAATGCACGGCGGACAGGCGATCCCGGCGTTCGACTTCTATCTCGCCCCATACGTGCGCAACAGTTTTATTGAGGAATTGAAGAATCTGGAAGACCTCAACGGGCAAGATTATTCCCATCTATATGAAAAAGAGCTGGACGACTATATCACCCGTCCGCTGGATGGACTGAGCGGAGACGACCGCATCATACAGCATGCCGTGAACAAGACTGTCAGCCGCGTGCACCAGTCGATGGAAGCGTTTATCCACAATATGAACACGATCCATTCACGGGGTGGCAATCAGGTGGTTTTCAGCTCCATCAACTATGGGACGGACACTTCGGCCGAAGGCCGCTGCATCATCCGCGAGATACTGAAAAGCACATACCGCGGTGTCGGTAACGGTGAAACGGCTATCTTCCCGATCCAGATATGGAAAAAGAAACGCGGCGTGAGCTACTTGCCGGAAGACCGCAACTACGACCTCTACCAACTTGCCTGCAAGGTGACGGCACGCCGTTTCTTCCCGAACTTCCTCAACCTGGATGCTACTTTCAACCAAAGTGAAGAATGGCGGGCGGACGATCCGCAACGTTATATCCATGAAGTGGCTACGATGGGATGTCGTACGCGTGTATTCGAAAACCGCTTCGGGCCGAAGACTTCCATCGGCCGCGGGAATATATCTTTCTCGACAATCAACATCGTGCGTCTGGCTATCGAATGTATGCAGGTCGAGAATCAGGAAGAACGGATCGCCCTGTTCTTTGCCAAGTTCGACCATATGCTGGAAGTGACAGCCCGTCAGCTGCACGAACGGATGGAATTTCAGAAAACAGCCTATGCGAAGCAATTCCCGTTACTGATGTCTTCCCTTTGGCTCGGCAGCGAAAAGCTGAAACCGAACGACACGATCGCACCGGTTATCAACCAGGGCACATTGGGTATCGGCTTCATCGGCCTGGCAGAATGCCTCGTCGCCCTCACCGGCAAACATCATGGGGAGGATGCAGCATCGCAGGAGTTAGGATTGAGAATCGTCACTTATATGCGTGACCGCGTAAACCAGTTCTCCGAAGAATACCAGCATAACTACAGCGTACTGGCGACTCCGGCAGAAGGCCTGTCAGGCAAGTTTACCGGCCGTGACCGCAAAAAGTTCGGTTTATTGCTCGGTATTACAGACCGTGACTATTATACGAACTCCAACCATGTCCCGGTTTACTACAAATGCAGCGCCCGCCATAAAGCGGAAGTGGAGGCGCCTTATCACGACCTGACGCGTGGCGGACACATCTTCTATGTAGAGATGGACGGAGACGCCACCCACAACCCGGAAGTGATCATGCAGGTAGTCGACATGATGGACCGCTACAACATCGGTTACGGCTCAGTCAACCATAACCGTAACCGCTGCCTGGACTGCGGTTATGAGAATGCGGAAACCAACCTCGAGGCCTGTCCGAAATGCGGCAGCACCCATCTCGACAAGCTACAGCGCATCACCGGTTACCTGGTCGGCACGACAGACCGCTGGAACAATGCCAAACTGGCGGAGTTGAACGACCGCGTCGTTCATAGTTGAAAACCCAATTAATAACAAGCCATTGAGAATTGAAATGCAACAAACTAATTTTCAATTCTCAATTTTCAATTATAAAGATGCTTTCCATTATCGACATCATAGAAGATACAACCGTCGACGGTCCGGGTTTCCGGACCGCGATCTATGCGGCAGGCTGCCCGAACGCCTGCCCGGGTTGTCATAATCCCGAATCGTGGGATATAAAGAAAGGGAAACAAGTTCCGACGGAGCATATCCTGGAAAAGGTCCTGGCCGACGACTTCGCCAACGTCACCTTCAGCGGGGGCGATCCGATGTTCCAGCCCGAAGGTTTTACCGAGCTGGCGCGGGCTATCAAAGAAAAAAGCCGGAAAAACATCTGGTGTTACACCGGCTACACGTTCGAACGTCTTCTGAATAATCCGAAACAAGCAGAACTGCTCAACTATATCGACGTGTTAGTAGACGGCAAATTTAAACAAACCCTTCGCGACGAAAGCCTCCTCTTCCGGGGCAGCAGCAACCAGCGTCTGATCGACGTAAAAGCCTCCCTGAAAGCGAAGAAAGTTGTTTGCGTGGAATTGAATTATGGATTGTAAATTTCTTACCATTCAATAAACTTCCCACGCTGCCGGCGTTTCTCCAGTTCTTCCTCGAGGTAACGCTGGCGGTCTTTGGCTATGTAACGGCGGGCAAAGATGTTCGGAACTGCAACTCCCAATGAAATACAAAGGATAATCAGGGCCGAATTCATACCATTGGCAAAAGCATTCGTCACTTCGCCGATCACTCCGTGCAGATTGATAAATCCTAACATCGAGCGATACATCAGAACTCCTGGAATCATCGGAATCACAGAAGGAATTGTTAGGACGTGGTTGGGCACATCAAACCAATGAACCGCTTTTACCGCAATCAGACTCACGACAAAACTGCCCATAAACGAACCGATCACCGGGCCGTAACCCAATTCGAAGTTCACAAAGTTACGGGTACACACTGCCAAAATACCCCCTAAAGCTACGACCCACAGCAGGCGACGCTGGATATTGAAGATCATGGAGAATCCCATTGCTGCAATCGCGGCGGCAATGGCATAGACATAATACGGATCATGGGGTACCATGCTCAATTCACTGAACTTATGGTCGATCGCCACATCATTCATCACTAACACCCGCATGGCGAAAGCAATACCGAAAGTCATCGCCCCGACCATCATCATCGTATTAGCCGCCCGTGTGATGCCGACAAGCAAATGATTGTCGATCATATCATCCACGAAATTAATCAACGGCACACCCGGCACGATAAACAGGGCACAGGCCAAGAGCGGATGGTAAGGTGTTGCCGACAAACCCGAAAAGGAAGAAGCGTAGGCTAAGCAGGTCGAAACAAACGCCGCAAGCGCGATGCTCATATATACATTAATTCCAAATTCGATGCAACGCGCCCGGACCCGGAACCCGATGAAAGCACAAATCGAAGCAAACAAAAACGCAATCCAGTCGCAACCGAACAGCTTACAGAAGCCGCCACAAGCAAATCCGGCGCCTATGGCAATAAGGTAAGGCACATAATTACGCGGTTTGGCCGCAATCTTTTCCAGTTCCTCTTCATATCTGTCCAGCGAATAGTCCTGCTCGATCGCATTCCACGACAAATGGCTGATCTCCGTAATGGTCGTCATATTGATACCATGTTTCTCGCATTTCTGGAATTTGGAAAATGAATGCTTCTCATCACTCACGTTCACCATTATCATCGTCCACCGGATATCCAGATGAAGTTTCTCTTCCGGAATCCCCATAAAAGCAGCCACCCGTTTCATGTTTCGCTCGATACGGTTCGTGTCGGCAGCACTCTCCATCAATAATTTCCCGGTACGAAGCAATAAATCCAGTTTTCTGCGCAGCAACAACACTTCCCTGTCTGTCATAGTCTCTTTTTCCATTCTTTTGTCTTTTCTCAGTTTAAATGCGGGTACAAAAGTAAGCAGGCCAACTTTCACAAGCAAGCCTGCTGTGTTAGTTATTCATTATTATTGATGCAAGTATTGTTTGCTATAACGGAACGGCCTCTTTTAACTTTCAATTTTCAACTCTTAATTTTCAACTATTTCTGGGGGGCTTATTGTATAAAACGTATTTTTTCGGTTCGAAAGACATCCGAAATAAAACAAATGTTAATCCGCTTTTTGGACGTCAAAAAGGGGTTATTGTCAATTTCCCCGATTTGCGAGAGGCTTAAAATTAGCCATAATTGCAACAAAAATGACAATGCTCTTTGGGTAATATGGATTTTTGGAAAAATAGAGTCTGTTGCACCGGGTAGCTTAAAGATTTGTAACGCCTGTTTCTCAAATATTTGCTATATTTGTAATGTATGTAAAGAAGATCGTACTTCAAATTAAATTATTGACGATATGAAATTAAGACATTTATTTCTGCTAACCGGATTATTACTAATTTATTATACAAATGCATTTTCCCGGAATGTTCAATATGAAAAACAGGAGTTTGTATATAAAACGGTTAAAGGACATGCTATAAAGGCAAATATATTCTTGCCTGTTTCGCAGGAAAAGCATCCTGTTTTGGTGTATTTTCACGGTGGCGGGTTTATGTTTGGAAACAGAGACCAGGGATTGGATATTCCTCTTAAGGAAAATCTCCTTGCCAATGGTTATGCAGTTGTGGCGGCTGATTATAGATTAGCTCCGGAAACAAAACTTGATGAAATGCTTAAGGATGTGAGTGATGTTATTAAGTGGATTAAGCTAAACGGGCAACAAAAATATAATATTGATACCGCTAAGGTTGCAGTAGCAGGAGGATCTTCGGGGGGATATCTGGCTCTCTCTTCCGGTTTTGACGGAGATCTGATGCCGGATGCTATTGTCGCTATTTCAACGCCGACCGGATTTTCCACGGCAAATATTCAGATGGGGGATTTAGATGTGTTAAACCGCCCCGGACCGTATGACATTGTCAAGGATTCTGTGGTTTCGTACGGAAATTATGATAGTAGGATGGAGTTATGGAGATTTCTTGGGAAAAACCGGTTAGCATTGTATGAGATTTTTGGTTTTGATCCTGCAAAGGAACCGGAAAAGTTAGAAAGATATACATTGGCCAGCAATGTAAAACCTAATTTTCCGCCGACTTTGATTATTCATGCTAAAAATGACCGTTTGGTCGATTTGCAACAGGTAAATGACTTTTACACACTCTTGACCGAGAAGCAAATCAAAGCGGAATTATATCTTGTGGAAAATGGGCATAGTAGTGAGCTGATAAAGCAAAATCCGGAAGTGATTGATAAAATAATTGAATTTTTGAAAAGGCAAATGCCAGAAATAGAAGTAAGGTAAGAGATGGTAAGGAACTTAGTGGAACCAACTATAAGATAAAGATTCTGATTATGGGACTTTTTACGAAATTGCGGGAGCGTGTGGATGCTTTTCTTCATGATGAGGACTTGAAGAGGAAGTTGTATGTGATTATATTCGAGTCGGATACACCGAAGGGAAAACTGTTTGATACTTGTTTGATCGGGTTTATTATTGCAAGTGTGGTGGTGGTGATATTGGAGAGCATACAGTCGTTTTCTTATCATTACACGTTTGCATTGCGTATTTTGGAATATGTGTTTACCGCTTTCTTTACTTTTGAATACCTGGTCCGGATCTATTGTTCGCCACGGCCTAAAAAGTATATTTTCAGCTTCTTCGGGATTGTCGATTTACTGGCGACACTACCGGTCTACCTCAGTTTTTTCTTTGCCGGTACGCGCTATCTGATTGTGATCCGGGCATTCCGGTTGATTCGGGTCTTCCGTGTGTTCAAGCTGTTTAATTTCCTGAAGGAAGGGAATCTGTTGTTGAAATCGCTCCGGATCAGTGCACCCAAGATTTTCGTCTTTTTCTTTTTCGTGCTGATCCTGGTCACTTCGATCGGGACGATCATGTATATGATAGAAGGGAACCAACCCGGAACGCAGTTTAATAACATACCGAACAGTATCTATTGGGCGATTGTGACGATGACGACTGTCGGGTATGGCGATATAACACCCGTTACGCCTGCCGGACGTTTTCTTTCGGCTATCGTGATGCTGATCGGCTACACGATTATTGCGGTCCCGACAGGGATCGTGTCGGCGACGATGGTCGGGGAACAGCGGAAAAGAAGCCGTTATAAATGTCCGAATTGCCATCAGGACGGGCACGAAGAGCTGGCGGAGTATTGCAAGTACTGCGGATCGAAGTTAGAGAATTATAACTCTGGAAAATAATTACTATCTTTGCCCCACTTGAATAAACAAATTGATTTAGAAAGAAAATGGAAACAGTAGTAAGTGGCATCCGCCCAACCGGTAATTTGCATCTGGGGAATTACTTCGGAGCAGTAAAAGGATTTTTGCAAATGCAAAATGAGTATAATTGCTTTTTCTTCATTGCAGATTGGCACTCGTTGACTACACATCCGCATCCCGATAATATCCGTAACAGCGTGAAAACGATCCTGGCCGAATATCTGGCCTGCGGCATCGATCCGGAAAAAGCGACAATTTATATCCAGAGCGATGTGCGTGAGGTGGCCGAGTTGTATCTGTATCTGAATATGAATGCCGGGATCGGTGAACTGATGCGTACGACTTCGTTTAAAGACAAGGCACGCCAACAGCTGCATATCGACCGGGTGGAAACAACGGAAGGCGATGTGGAAAAGGAAATCTTCAACGAAAGCAACAAGCACAGCGTAAGCGCTGGCTTGCTGACCTATCCGACTCTGATGGCTGCCGACATTATTATTCATAAGGCAGTAAAAGTGCCGGTCGGAAAAGACCAGGAACAGAATATGGAGATGGCCCGCCGTTTTGCCCGCCGTTTCAATTCTACGTTCGGAGTCGAGTTTTTCCCGGAACCCGCCTCTTTCTACTATTCGCATAAGGCGATCAAGGTGCCCGGCCTGGACGGTTCCGGCAAGATGGGAAAGAGCGAGGGAAATGCAATCTACCTGATCGACGACGAGAAGACGATCAAAAAGAAGGTGATGAAGGCAGTGACCGATGCCGGCCCAACGGAGCCGAACAGCGTGAAGCCCGAACCGATCGCCAATCTGTTCACGATGATGGAGATTGTATCGACAAAGGACACATACGATTTCTTCAACGAGAAATATAACAATTGCGAGATCCGCTATGGAGACTTGAAGAAGCAGTTGGCTGAAGACATCGCCAATTTCTGCGCTCCGATACGCGAACGTATCCTGGACATCCGTTCCAATGAGGAATATATGGAAAAGGTAGCCCGCATGGGTGCTGAAAGAGCCAGCGAAAGCGCAGCGAAGACCTTGCGTGAGGTTCGCGAGATTATCGGCTTCAGAGGATAAGTCCATTCTTAATAAGAAGATAATTGGAAGGGTAGGTGTTTAACCTGCCCTTTTTCATGTCTTTTTGTATAAAATACCTATACCTCTCCGGAATACGATATATTTTATTAAAATCATAATAAATAACCTGAAAATCGGATTGTTAAATGGAAAACTGCTTTACTTTGCAGTGAATAGAGACAAGTAACAAACGTATGGCGGCAATATCTGCGGGAGAATTTGAACGTATTTTCAAGGACCTTTACAGGCCCTTATGCATGTTTGCACTTCGTTTTACCGAAAAGACGGAAGATGCCGAAGATGTCGTGCAGCAAGCATTTGCCGATGTTTGGGATAAATGTAGCCATAACGTGGCGATTGCCAACTTTAAATCTTATCTGTACCAGGCTGTACGAAACCGTTCCCTCACACTTATCGCCCAGTCCGCCGATACCGGACAGACGACAGAGTTCCTTGCCGATATGGAAGACACGTCGGAGGAGGAACAGATGTACCAGTCCGAGCGCGACGCCCGTCTCTGGGCGGCTATCGACGAATTGCCTCCCGAGCGGAAAAAGATATTTCTGCTTTCCAAACGGGACGGATTGAAATACCAGGAGATTGCGGAGGAGCTGAATATATCGATTAAAACAGTCGAGAACCAGATAGGCAAAGCGTTGAAGACGTTGCGGGAGACTGCCGTACGGATTTATTGTTTCTTTTTTTCCTGAGTGGATAGGGGTTTTTTCAGATTTCTTAGTCTTAGTGTTAGAAAGTTTAAAATGTTTGTATCACTAAAGCTGAAAAAGAGAGATGAAGAAATTCGTATTATTTGTGATGTTGATGATGTGTGCAGTATCAGTGAATGCACAACGTTGGTCGCTGACACCGGAAGTGGGAATGACGGCTATAAACCGGGTTGACGCTTCTTTGGTGAATAAACCTTGGGACAGCCGTTGGAAAGTCGGTATAGGAGTCGGATATGACGTGATACCGGGATGGTTCTCCGTGAAATCGGGTTTGTATTATACGCAGCGGGGATTTTCTTACAAGGGTCTGTTGTTCGGACAGGTTAGTGTGATCGAAGGGGTATCGGCTCCTGAAAACGCGATGTTCGGAGAGTACAGTGTCAAGAGTAACCGCCACTTCCTGCAGATGCCGGTGATGGCGAACCTCTCGATCCGCCTGGCGGATGACGTCAGCCTGAATCTGGCAGCCGGTCCTTACATCGCCTGCTCGATGACGGATAGATGGGAGGTGTCCCAGATGCATTACCGACCAGGTGAGACGGCTTCCGGAGGCCATTATGGCGAAGGTTGGAGCGGAGTGGGTACCGGTTATACCTCTGCGGAGATGAATGATCATCCTTTTGACTGGGGCGTCTCGTTTCAGGTGGGGATAGAGGCAAAACAGTGGGTGATGAATGCCGGTTATGAACTCGATCTGGGGAAGGAGTTCGAATATGACAAGTGCGGAGCGAAGTATCACACCCTCAGCCTGTCTGTCGGGTATAAGTTTAAGTTAGGCAAATAACAGTAGGAAGATGAATAACGAGCAAGATGACAGATTTGAAAAACGCCTCCGTTTTGTAGCCCGGCGCTACAAAGAGGGAAGCCTGGATACGGATAAAGCCTGGGAGCGGTTCGCCGCCCGGCAAGGTATTCGCCGCAAGGTGTCTTTCCGCCGTTACTGGATGGCGGCAGCCTCTGTCATGCTCTTGCTGGTTGGATTCGGTACGCTTTATATGACGGAACGGAGCAAACCCGAATGGGTGTCTGTCGTAACCGCACCGGGACAGCTGAAGGATGTCTATCTGCCGGACAGCACGTTGGTGGCGATGGCGGGAGGCTCGACGCTCCGGTATGATGCAAAGATATATGGAAAGGAACGGCGTGTGGTGGAGATGACTGGAAAAGCTTTTTTCCAGGTGATGCGGAATGAGGCACGCCCCTTTTCTGTCCATACGGCTCTGACGGAGGTAACGGTGTTGGGAACCAGTTTCCAGGTGAACGAACAGCCGGGCAGCACGGAAGTGAATGTCGTTACCGGTAAAGTCCGTTTTACCGCCGGAAAAGAGCCCGATCCGGTCGTCCTGACCGCCGGAATGTCGGCCTCTTATTCCAACGAAAAGAAGGAGATCGAGATACTGACGGAGGAAAACCCTAATAATCTTTCCTGGAAGACGAAGCAGTTGCGCTTCAACGATACCCCTTTGGATAAGGTGATCGAGGACCTGAATGATTATTACCATGTGGAGATTACGAATAAGGTGGATTCTCCGGATTCCAGATTGACTGCTACATTCAATGACCTGCCCCTCGACGAAGTTCTGATGGTAATTAATCAGACATTGGATATCCGTCTTGTCTCCCGGGCAGATAAAAGAAAATAAGTATGTATCGTGTTTACCTATTTGTTATAGGGCTTTGTATCTGCTGTCCGTTGCTTCGGGCAACAGGTTTTCCGGCTCTGTCTGTCGATCCGACTCCCGCTGTGACACTGGATATGCGGAATGTACCGCTCCAGGACATCCTGTTGGAGATAGAGAAGCAGACCGGGATCTTCTTTTCATATGAATCGTCCATGCTGAAAGAATATCAGAAGGTTTCGCTGACGGTGCACGAAGAATCTCTGTCCTATTGCCTGAAACGGCTGTTTGACCCGCTGCCGCTTGTCTACCGGGTGACAGGGCAATATGTGATCCTGAAGCAGAAACCCCGCCTGTACACGATCAGCGGTTTTATCCGTGATTCCGCTTCCTACGAGAGCTTGATCTCTGCAACCGTGATCGAGCGGGTTTCCGGGAAAGGTTCTGTCTCCAATAACTACGGTTTCTATAGTATCACGCTGCCACCCGGAAAAGTGGAGTTGTCCTCTTCCTATGTCGGGTATGAGCGTTATACCGTCACTTTTGAACTGACTAAAGATACGCTGGTCGACCTGCCTTTGAAAGCGGCGGGGACCTTGGGTGAAGTAGTCGTGCAAGGAATCCTGCCGAGGTCTGACGTACTGAACAGCCGGGTAGGGGTGGTCGATATTCCGGTCAGCCGGGTGAAGTCGCTGCCGGCGCTTTTAGGTGAGGCGGATGTTGTCAAAACCTTGCAGCGATTGCCGGGGACGACAGTCGGGACGGAAGGAATGAGCGGGCTGTTTGTGCGGGGAGGCGATGGGGATGATAACCTCTACCTGCTGGACGGGAACCCGATTTACCATACGAATCATGTACTCGGATTCTTCTCGGCTTTCAATCCGGATGCGGTGAAGAATACGACTTTTTACAAGGGAAGTTTTCCGGCGGAATACGGCGGGAGACTTTCTTCCGTTATAGACGTCCGTACAAACGAGGGAAACCGGAAGGAGTATCACGGGAATGTCTCGATTGGACTGCTGGCCGCGCGTGCCAACCTGGAAGGGCCGATCATTAAAGACCGTTCTTCTTTCAACGTCTCCGTGCGCCGTACCTGGATGGAACTGATCACCTGGCCTCTCATGAAGGCGGTGCCCAGCAGTTCGGATACCGACCTGAAAGGCGGCTACCATTTCTATGATATGAATGCCAAAGTGGACTATTCTTTCTCGGACAAGAGCCGTGCCTACCTCAGTTTCTATATGGGCAGCGACAGCTACCGGAACGGGGAGGATTCGAAAGACATACATGGGGAAGACCGCGATTTCCGCTGGCGCTGGGGAAACCTGATCGGGTCTGCCGGATGGAACTACGTGATCAATAAGAAGCTGTTTGCCACATTCACGGGAGGCTACACCCGCTATCGCTCCCATATCATCCAGAAACAAAATACGTTTATGGCCTTCCACGACAGGGGAGACCAGGTGTATTTCCAGGAAGGGCATTACCGTTCGGCAATGGAGGACGTCAGCCTCCGCGCTTCCTTCGACTATCGCCCCAACGCCGACCACCGGATCCGGATGGGAGGTGACTACCTTTTCCATATCTTCCGCCCGGAACAAAGCAACATGAGTTCCTGGTACAAAGATTCGGTCATCACGCAAAAGAACAACACCGTCTTTTCCCACTCCCTGATTCACGGGCATGAAGTCTCGGCGTACGCAGAAGACGAGATGACACTGACCGACCGCCTCCGGGTGAATGCCGGCCTGCGGCTCACGCTCTTCCACGTGCAGGGCGAAACCTATCAGTCCTTACAACCCCGTTTTTCCGCCCGTTACCTGTTAGGACGGCGGGTGTCGGTCAAGGCCTCCTATACGAAGATGAACCAGTATATCCATCTGCTGTCCAACAGCTATATCAGCCAGCCTACGGACATCTGGGTTCCGGTGACGGGGCAGATCCGTCCGATGAGTGCGCACCAGGTGACCGGCGGCCTGTTCTGGCATTATAAAGGGTTCGACTTTTCGGCGGAGGGTTATTACAAGCGGATGAATAATCTGGTGGAATATAAAGACAACAGCTTGGTCGTGCCGGCTTTTTCCGGTTGGGAAGACCGGGTAGGAGTGGGCAAAGGCCGTTCCTACGGGCTGGAGCTGATGGCGCAGAAGAAGACCGGGCGGTTTAACGGCTGGATCGGTTATACGCTTTCCTGGTCCGACCGCTGGTTCCCGGATGGATCGGTGAACAAAGGTGTCCGTTTCCCCTCCAAATATGACAACCGGCATAAGATCGATATCGTTGCGTCCTACAAACTTTCCCGAAAGGTGGAGCTGACGGCTGCCTGGATGTACAAGTCCGGCAATCACGTCACGATCCAGGATATGTATTACCGCTCTTCGCCGGATTACACCGAAAACGGATACCGGCAGGAATTCTGGTGGTATGGCGGCACAGGCGAGGGCACGAGTGCCAGTTCGCGTAACAATTACCAGCTTTCACCCTACCATCGCCTGGACCTGGGCGCGAACTTCTATCGCTACAAGAAAAACGGGCGGATGGGAATCTGGAACCTGAGCCTCTGTAATGCTTACTTCAAGCCGAACCCGTTCTCTGTCCGTCCCCGTTTCTATACTACCGAGAATGGCCGGGAGGCAGTCCTGGAGCAGACCTTGCTGTTCCTCTTCGTTCCTTCTCTGTCATACACCTATAAATTCTGATGAAGATGAGAAATATATTGTTCATACCCCTTCTGGTTTTGCTGGCCTCCTGTACCCGGGATGTGCCGTTGGATTTGCCGCGCGTACCTCCACGTTTAGTGTTGAACGCTTCTGTTACATCGGATGCGGATGTGACTGCCTTTCTGTCTAAAAGCTGGTTTATCCTCGACACGGTTACGAATGACGGCGTTACCGGCGGGAATATCCAGGTCTATATCAACGACCGCTTAAAGGGGACGATGCAGCCGGTTACCGACACTAAATTTGCGGGACAGTATGTCTTGCCCGGATGCCGTGCGGGGGTGGGTGACCGCTTGAGGTTAGTTGCTTCTGCGCCTGGTTTCGATCCGGTGGAAGGAGAAACTGTCATGCCTGGCCGGCCGGAGGTATTGTCGGTCGATACGGTCCGCTATATTGCTCCCGAGCACTATTGGGGTATGATGCCCCATTTACGCCTCTACATCCGTTTCCGGGATGAGGCGGGTAAGCGGAATTATTATCGCCTGATTGTCGAGAAGCAGACCGAGTATATCAAGGGGGACAGCGTCATCGTCAGCAGCTCCATGTACCAGACCGACATGTACATCGTGGAGCAGTTCAACTTGAAATATGAAGACCCCGTCTTTCGTTTGACTACCACGAATCCGACGATAGAGCAGTTGGACGGTTACACCTGCCGGGGGACTTTCCCCGACGATACGTTCGATGGCGAAGAATATACCGTCCGGTCGTCCTTTTATCCCGTCTACGATTCATATAAAGGAGATTCGGTCACGACTATTGTGCACTACGATGTCCGGCTGATGACCGTCTCGTCCGATTATTATCAGTACTTGACCGTCGTCCGTAATTTATCCATCTCGCTGGGCGATGCCTATCTGGACGGGTTGGTCGAACCGACTGCTACCTATACGAATGTAAAGGACGGTTTCGGCATCGTCGCCGGTTGCCAGCTCTACCACCACCGCTTCACGATGCCCTTCGGAGATACGGAACCTTGGACTCCCTTCGACAATCCTTTTTGGCCATAGTCACAGTACACGCGACATTTTTCCCCGGACAGGATAGGGGTTTTTCCCACTTTCCTGTCTTATCTTTGAAAGATCAATAAAGAGTGAATGAAGAAGTTTATGAAGAGAGGATGGTTTGCCTGCGTTTTTGTGTGGTTGATTTGTTTATCCATGTCGGGGAAGTTGATGGCGCAGGCAAACAGTGGAGATGATGTTCGAACGGTTACATTGAATATGCAGAAAGTGCCTCTGAAAGATGTTCTGACGGAGGTCGGGAAGCAGGCCGGAGTGACTTTTTCGTATGAATCATCTTTGTTGAAGGAGTTTCAGAAGACAAGTTTCAAAGTAGAGGATGCAGCACTTGACGATTGCCTGGAGCAGCTTTTCCGGGCCTATCCGATCGTGTACAAGAGGACAGGAAACATTGTCGTTCTGAAACGGAAACCCAGACAAGTCACGATCAGCGGTTTTGTGAGGGATCAGACCTCATCGGAATCCCTGGTCGGGGCTTCTGTCTATGATGTGAACAGCCTGAGCGGGGTGGCGACCAATGCCTACGGCTTCTTTAGCCTCTCGTTGACAATCCCGTCGGGCAGCAACGGCATTCCCGTTCGTCTGCAAACATCGTATATCGGCTACGAAAGCCGTTCGTTTACAATTCCTTCCCTGATACAAGATACGGTGCTGGCCATCGTGCTCCAACCTAATGCGGCGATTAAGGAAGTACTGGTGACCGCTTCGGAAACGAATCGGCAGACGGTCCGCAACACGCAGATGGGGGCAATGGAAGTCAGCCATGCCACGATACGTGCAACCCCGACCTTAATGGGCGAGGCCGATATCATCCGTACCCTGCAACTGACACCCGGTGTGTCTGTTGGGACGGAAGGCATCTCCGGATTGTATGTCCGGGGCGGTAATTCGGATGAGAACCTGTTCCTGATCGACGGCAACCCGGTTTATCAGGTGAACCATATCGGCGGCTTTTTCTCCGCCTTCAACAATGAAGCGATCAAGGGGATGAACTTCTTCAAGGCGGGATTCCCGGCTCGCTACGGCGGGCGCCTGTCCTCTGTCGTCGATGTACAGACGAAGGAGGGGAATATGAAGGAGTTTCACGGTAGCGCCTCGTTGGGGCTTATCTCCGGCAACCTGAATCTGGAAGGTCCGATCTGGAAAGATCATACCTCTTTCAATATCGCTCTCCGCCGTACCTGGCTGGATGTGTTGACGACTCCGGCAATGGCGATCATTAACCATAAGAAGAAGGACGGGAACACCCTGAAAGTCCGGTATGCTTTTCATGACCTGAACGCCCGCATCGACCACCGTTTCAGTGAGAAGAGCCGGATGTATCTGAGCCTCTACAACGGGAATGATGTGCTGAAGGCGAAGAATAAGGACGACTGGGAGGGCTATCTGAATACACAGGACTCCTATATGCGCTGGGGAAACCTGGTCGCGTCCGCCGGATGGACCTATGCGTTCAGTAACAAGCTGTTCGGAAAGCTCTCCGGTTTCTATACTCGTTACCGTTCCAAGATCAGCTATAGCGAGGAGAAAATCTCCGGCTATGAGGGTGAAGAATACTACCGGCATGCGTTGGACCAGACGATGAACCGGACCGGCATCACCGATTTCGGTGTCCGGACCGCTTTCGACTATCAGCCGGTGGCAGCGCATCATATCCGCTTCGGAGCGGACTATCTGGCACACTATTTCGAGCCGGAATATAACCGGTTGAAGGCGTTAGACAGCGATAAGCCCGACTCGATGCAGATCGGCCAGACCTTCACCGACGAGCATCTGTGGGCGCATGAAGCAGCTGCCTATGCCGAGGACGACTGGGAGATATCCGATGCCTTCCGCCTGAATGCCGGTTTGCGCTTCAGCCTGTTCAATGTGGAGGGCAAGACCTATACGGGACTCGAACCGCGTGTCTCCCTGCGCTGGTTGCTTTCGCGGGATCTCAGCTTGAAGGCTTCCTATTCCCGGATGAACCAGTATGTACACCTGATCAGTAATAGCTTTATGGATCTCCCGACCGACTCCTGGATGCCGGTGACCAGTCGCCTGAAGCCGCTTGTCAGCGACCAGGTTTCATTGGGTGCCTACTATAACTGGAACCGGTTGCTGGACTTCTCCGTCGAAGGCTATTATAAGAAGATGAACAACCTGCTGGAATATAAGGATGGCTATAGCCTGATCCCCTCGTCCGTCTCGTGGGAGGATAAGATGGCTGTCGGCGAAGGACGTGCCTACGGACTCGAATTCATGGTCCGCAAGCAGACGGGACGGACGACCGGCTGGGTGGGCTATTCGCTGGCCTGGGCGGACCGCCGCTTCGACGAGATCAACGAAGGCCTGCGCTATCCTTCCCGCTATGACAACCGGCATAAGCTGAACATCGTGGCGATGCACAAGCTGTCGGACAAGGTGGAGCTGTCGGCTGCCTGGACCTATTCGTCCGGCAACTATACGACGCTGTCGCTCGAGAACTTCCGGCCCAACGATCACCTGCACCTGCCGGGTGAAACGTCTTCCTGGGGGACGGTCGGCGAGGATTATTACGACAAGCGCAATAACTATCAGCTCCCTGCTTATCACCGCCTGGATCTGGGTATTAATATCTACCGTCCTAAGAAAAAGGGACGGATGGGGATCTGGAATGTCAGCATTTATAATGTCTATTGCCGGATGAATCCGATTATGGTTTACAAGGGTGATGTGAAAGATAAGACGTCAGAGAATGGGACGACCTATCGGAATGCATTCAAGTCGGTCGGTATCTTCCCGATTATCCCGTCGGTTTCATACACCTATAAGTTTTAAATGATGATGAATATGAATCTGAGATATAGTATCAGCCTGTTGGCTTTAATGTCGTTCGTCTTTTACGGTTGCGAGCGGGAGATCAACCTGGAACACCTGCGGCCGGACCCGAAACTGGTGTTGAATTGTCTGGCGTTGCAAGGCGATACGTTGGCTGTGGAGCTTTCGCGCACCTGGTTTTATACCGAGGATATTCCGGATGTTTATGTCTCCGGTGCCGATGTGGAACTGTATGTGAACGATGTGTTCCGCGAACGGCTGACCGAGACGAAGAATGAAGGGGGCTACCCGGTGGATGAGACCATCCGGTATAAATCGCTTTTTTATCTCCCGGCCACCGGCGACCGGATTCGTATTGTTGCCTCGAAGGAAGGTTTTAAGACTGCCGAGGCTGTTACGGAGATTCCCCGGCCCTGTGCCGTCTCGGACTGTCGCCTGATCCAGGAAACGGTGAGGGATACTTCTTCTTGGGGGGACGACTACACCTATATTTATGTTTCTCAGACGAACAAGATGCAGTTTACCCTTCGGGATGAACCGGGCGAGGAGAACTATTACCTGCTCTATCTCCGCCAGGGGAATGTCTATGGAGGGGATGAAGATACGACTTATGTCTGGCATTCTTTCTTCCCGGACTACGGGAGTGAACCCTTGTTTGCCGTCCAACACTCCGCCTTCGACCAGATACTTGGGTATGACGGTGTCGGGGGCTATAACGGAATTGTCTTTTCGGATGAATTGTTTGAGGGGAAGAGTTATCAGCTCAATATTCCCTGGAATACAAGTCTTAGCTATTCCGAGAGTGTGGTCTACCGTCCTTACAGGTATCGCTGTTACGTCTACTCCATCTCCCGCTCCTACTATAACTATATGAAGAGCTTGAACGACCTCTACGAAAGCGGCTTCACCGGTGATCTGGCGGAAATTGGCTTTGCCGAACCGATCCGTATCTATTCGAATGTGGAAGGCGGTACCGGTATTCTGGGTGGCGGCTACCTGTATTCTCAAGAGTTCGAAGGAGAGTAGCCGCCAATTTATTATTTACTGTTTCGCAAATCCACGCTTACCGGATAGTGGTCGGAAATACCTTCCGCCTCTATCCCGTTGTGGATAGCCGCATGAATGCATCGGGAAACAAGGGACGGAGAAACCAGAATGTAATCCAACCGTTCGCCTATTCCGCGCAGACGGGTGTCACCATGCTGCCATCCGTAAAGAAATGCAGCCGGAAAGGTCGTCCGTTTGTCTGCCGGGACATACATACGGCAAACATCGGTAAGCCCGGTCGAGAGCAACTTGGACAGGACGGAATAATCGAAACGTCCGTCACGCATATTCCGGTATGTTTCCTGTTCGGCATCCCATTTTTGCATATTCTCGATCAGTTGTGTATGTGTTTCCACCCAATCGGCATCGAAAGGGGAGTAGGAATTGAAATCCCCCATGACCATGCAATTGTCCAGTTGGTTATCCTGTATATACTTTGTTAGCATTCCTGCCTCTTTCAGGCGGAATTTCCAGTCATGCGGGCTGAGGTGGGTTACGATTATATCCAGTCCGTGTGTTTTTACGTGCAGCATGCCATGCCAGAATCCTTCCACCTGCTTCTTGATAACCGTGATCGGTTCGTTGGAGGTGACACCAACGGGGTATCCCTCTTCCTTGACGATCGCATAATACGGATGGCCGTATTGGGCTGCCAGTTCTCCGAGGTCTTTTTCCGTAAACCCGACCAGTTCGGTCATAGCCAGGATATCCGGTTGCTGTCCTTTCACCCACTTGATGAAGTTCTCCCGTCGGGAAGCGTCTTTCTCGAAACCGTTCCATATATTATACGAGATAACCCGCATTTTCTCTTTTCCGGAGCTTTGTCCGTTGCTTACGGCCGGAAATAACAAGGACAGTAGCAGAGCGTAGATAAGATAAAGTTGTTTTTTCATTTATTGTTTGATTGAACCTGTGATTGTTAATATGCTGTTTGCCGGTATCTTTATCCGGTTTCCTGTTGCTTCGTAACTGCTCCAGTTGTTCTTTTCATCCGTGAGGGCGCAGGATACTTGGCCGTTCCATGTCCGATTATCCATTTGCAGGCAGGTTTGTCTGTCGCTCGCTGTCGGGTTAATGGCTACAACTGTGAAGTCGTTTCCGTTTTTATAGGCGGAGACGAACAGGCTGTCCGCCGCATGGTCCGTTTCTACGCCGATACGCTTGCTGCCGACCGGAATGTAACGGGAGAAATTGCCGAATGTATAGAAACGCTTGGTCATCCGGTAATTCTGCCGGTCGGGGTTCAGTACGATCAGTCCTTCGTTATTATCGGCCGGAAGAGCGCCCGCCCACCAGATACAGGCGCTTGCACCTGCCGTTGTCAGATATTTATGGAACGTGATGGCCCACTTAATACCGTCTTGGATAGTGGTGTCCAGCGCTTCCGTGTCACTGATTTCCGTCAGCCAGACCGGAATGCCTGCTTTTGAGGCTTCTGTGAGCGGCTCGATAGGTGTTTTCAGGCTGTCTTTCGGTGCCGGATAGGAATCCGGTAGCGTGTATCCGTGTCCGGCGGCAATTACCGGGAAGCGGGTGATGTCAGGATACCGATTGATGATCGCATCGGTGAAATGCCGGGAAGAAATAAAAGCGGCTTGTGAGCTGACGGCTGACCAGAAAGGATTCTCGCCGAATACGATATGTGCCGCTATGCCTTTCTTTTGGAAAGTCGGCCCCAGATAGTCCATAATGAACTCGCCCATCTTGCCGGGTGTCCACAAAGAAGAGTTCCAGGGGGCGGCATAGCCCGGTTCATTGGCGGGCGAGATCGCATACGGTTCCAGTCCGACCGATTTGTAGGCTTCATAGAAAGCCACCAGGTAATCGGCAAATGCCTGATTATAGGCCGGATTCAGTTCGCCTTGTGAAACCTCTCCGTTACTTTTCATATAAGCCGGAGCGCTCCAGACGGAAAAGAACAGCTTATCTGTTTTACATTTTTCTTTGACATAACGACTGATCCATAATTGTCCGCGCCGCTTTATATCGTCCGATTCTTCCGTGAAGAAGCCGTCCGTCAAGGGAAGGTCGATGTTGTCATCGATGTTGAAATCTTTATCCTGTCGGTTTTCCCAGTAATGGGGGAAGATTTCTCCCCGTAGGATACTCAGGCGAAGGCCGTCGTTCCCGAACATTTTTTGCAACACCTCTTCCCGCTTGAAGTGGGCGTAGAGCTTGTCCGACCAGCCGGCCTGTGCAATGCCGAAACCGTCTATCACCTGTTTCTCGTCATTCCAGCGGATGTCGATCTTGCAGTCGGGTTGCTGCGCCTCTTTACAAGAAAATCCTGCTACTGAGATAAAGCAGAAAAGGAGGATGTTTCTAAGTCTGTCCATTTTGTTCGTGGCTTATATGTGTTATTTGGTCAGGGTGAAAGTCGCCAATACGGCTTTATGGTCGGTCGGCCAGATGGCAAGGGGCTCGATGATCGGATCGGAAGTTTCTTCCGTTACCCGTTCGGCCCGAAGGATATCGCCTTTCGGGCCGATGATGCTAACGTTTGTGAGCGACAGGCCTTCAAACGGCGCATACATGATGAAGTCTATGCGGTCGCGGTCGTCTGCTTCCGGCGACCAGACCAGACGCTTGAGGTCGACATCCGGGCAGGCTGCCGGGCAGGTGAATCCCGGATAGCGGACCGGGTCCGGGTACATTTCGCGATATGAATCCTTGAAACCTGCTTTTGCCAGCATCATGGAACAGTCCCAGGGAACGACAACGCCGTGATGGTCGAACATATCTTTTGTCGCTTCCGTCCAGTCGAGGTGCGAAGGTTCGTTGAAGTCGCCGCCCAAGATAACGATACGGCCTGCTTCGCGGTCTTTTTTTGCTTCGACCAGGAATTTGGCAATGGCGTCATCGCGTACGGAAGCCCGATTCAAGAACAGGATGGAGTCTATGTCTGTCACCGCTTCCTCTTTCTCCCAAGTATTCCCGTTGTAGCCGCGAACGTCATAGTAAGCGCAGTTGCGGTAATCCAGGTGGGTGGTGTAGACGGCGAACTCCTGCTCCCCTTTTTTCGTGACCAGGCGGTACATGCTTCCCCGGTCATCGTTTAAAGGATAAATGGTCGTACTGTCCGAAATCGGGTAACGGCTGAGCAGTCCCGAATCTTCCGTGTAGAAAGAATAATACGTCTGTCCTCTCTCCTTTAAAGCTTCCACGATCCGGTCGCAAAAGCGGGTGTTGTGGTAATTGCGTACCTCACTCAGGGTCACGAAATCGGCATCGCTGCGGACAATCTCGTCCGCCAGTGCGTCGAAACCGCCTTTTACGACGGTGCCCTCTTGCCAGATGTTAAACTGTAATACTTTGAATGTTTCTGTTTTCTGGCAGGATGACAGCCCGAAAACCAGCATCAGGAGCAACAGGAATGTTGCTCTGAGATTGTCTTTTCTCATGTTGATTGTGTGTTTATTTGTTTAATTATGCCTCTTTTTAGTTGCCGATCCGGAAGGTACCGATTTTACCTGCCGGATAGAACATGAACTGGCGTTCCATCTTTCCGCGAATCGGATTGTATTCGTAGTTGATTCCTACTCCGACCCTGAAACCGTTGTCGTTCACTTTAAATTCGAACGCTCCGCCCACATTCGTGTGGTTGTAGAACGGGTTCAACATCAGGTGCGGGTTGTTTTTCTCTTTGGATTCATAGAAGGTATATTGCCCCCATCCCCTGACCGTCATCCAGTCCGTTACGTCGTAACTTGCCATCGCATTGAAGCCGCCCATAAATTGCGGGGAAGGGTTGAAAGGCGTAAAATAGCGCCCGGCAAAAGCTCCTCCAGAGAGGGAGAAGCGGTCGTGAGTCCATAACAATTCCGTATTAATGCGGGTCAGACCGCCTACGCCCGGCCATGTGTATTGTTGTCCGCTCGTGATGAATGCCAACTGCTCGCTGACAGGGACAACCGATACCTCGTGGAAATCGAGCGCCATCGGCGATACCCGTCGCAGCATCGGCGTGTAGGGATTGAAAAAAGGTTGGTAGGCCGAAGATGAAATGATCATATCCATTGGCCGTTCCTGGTCGAAGACAGATGAAGTCGGCAGGTCGGGAATGAACTCACGCAACTTGGCTTCGATCAGTTGCCTGTCCGAAGGCGTGAAATTCCTGTATGCGAACTTGGGCAGGTTCAGGTCGAATACCGCCCGTTTGGGCACTACCACCATTCTCCCTTCAGCGGTTCTGATCCAGGTCAGATCCGATTGTGCCTGCATAGAGAATGCGCACAATAATAATATGATTAAACTTATTCCCCGCTTCATACATCAACTCTTTTAATAATGCGAAGATAAAAATAAATTTAGATATTTGTGTATAAATAATCGAGATTGGTGCAACTATTCGAAAACCTTTTTCATCATACAATCAGAGAGTAGCAAGTATTTATGGACGAACAACTGTTAATCGACGGATGTAAGCGTGGCGAAACATCGGCTCGTAAAGAATTATACGAGCTGTACGCACCTGCCATGATGAGCGTATGTGCCCGGTACGTCCGTGACAGGGAAACGGCCCGTGACTTGCTTCAGGATGGATTTATCAAAATATTCACCAAGATACAGACCTATTCGGCCACAGGTCCTTTTGGCGCCTGGGTGCGAAGGATCTTTGTAACGACGGCACTCGAATATCTCCGTAAATACGATGCTCTCCGGTTGAGTGCCCCGATTGATGAATATGGCGAACAGGTTGAAGACGCGGATGCATCCGTATTGGATCGCCTTTCGGCAGATGATTTGCTGGAATGTATCTCCCGGCTGCCTAACGGCTACCGGACAGTCTTCAACCTGTATGCTATCGAAGGATATACGCATAAGGAAATAGCAGCCATGCTGAATATCCAGGAGATCACTTCCCGTTCGCAGTTTACACGGGCGCGGAAAGCTTTACAGGAAATGGTTCAATCTTTAATAACGCAAGACGATGTCAGCAGAAACAGAACATAAGGAGCAATTAGACCTGTTCAGTTTGAAGGTGAAGCAAAAACTGGAAGATCACCGGCTGCCTGTCGACAGCGGGTGCTGGGAACAGATCGAAGCGAAGGTGTCCGAACGTCCACGCCGTTCTTTGTGGCGGATCGGGGGCTGGGCGACTGCTGCTGCCGCTGTTATTGCATTGCTGCTTCTGATCCGTCTTGGCTCACCCGTTCCCGCGCCTGACGCGGGATCGCAAGCGAACGGATTAGTGGCGGATAAGGTTGAGTCGGAAGTGGAACAAGCCGAACCGGGCAAAGTAGATTTACCGGATACGGCAGGAGTAGATGCGATCCCGCGTCAGGCGCGGGAACGGGTGGCTCGTCCGATGAAGAAGATGGATGTGATAGCCCGTATAGACACGATTGCCTGGGAAGATACTTCTGTCGATGAGGCGGAAGTCGGGCTTCCGGCAGAAGCAGCGGTTTCGAAGCCGGCTGCTAAAACGCCTTCCGTGCGCCATCAGGGACCGGAGCCGGAAAGGCGCCGGACAAGAGACTTGATTGCTGTAGTGGACAAGCCGAAGGCAAAAGGCGGCAAATGGCAAGTCGGGGCGAATATGGGAACGGGCGGACATGTCTCTTTAGGGTTGAACCTGCAGGGGGACGAATCTCAAGGTGGAATAGACAGTAATGACCCGAATCCCGGCTATCCTTTTCCTCCTATCGAAGAGAAACCGGACTGGAATATGGACCGCGGGCCGGAATCGTTCTCCAATGTCGATTGTGCACCGCCGTTATCATTTGGTTTTACTGTCCGGAAGAACCTGAACAACCGTATCGCACTCGAGAGCGGGCTTGTCTATACCTACCTGTATTCCAAGATGAACGAGAGCGGGGCTGTCAGCTATAAGGCTACGTTGGGATTGCACTATTTAGGTATTCCGGTTAACCTGGTGGTCAAGTTGTGGGACAATCCGAATTGGAATATATATGTATCCGGAGGTTTATGGTGGAAAAGGGATTACGTTCCCTTTACCACCTGGAAGCTTATCGTCTGGATGAACACAAAGCGGAAACAGTCCGTTCCGGCATCCACGGCCTGCAAGGATCGCTGAACCTTTCCATCGGCGTCTCTTACCGTGTCTACCGCGATTGGAACCTTTACCTGGAACCGCGTTATTCCTACTATTTCGACAACAACCAGCCGGTGAGCTACCGTACCGAGAATACGACACTGATTGGTGTCGGGGCCGGTGTGCGGTTCGAATTTTAAGGCAGGCTATTCGCTCCGCAAACTCTTGACCGGATTGCCCGATGCCGCCCGGTAGCTGTGCCAGCCGACCGTCAACAGAGTGATGACCAGAACCGTCAGTCCGCCCAGCAGGAAATGGATCGGCGTGACACTGACCCGGTTGGCGAACCCTTCCAGCCAGCGGTTCAGCAAAAGCCAGGTGAAAGGAACGGCAATCACAAAAGCAATCGCAATCCATCCTGCAAACTGTTTGAGCAACAGCAGCATGATATTTCCTGTACTGGCCCCGTTCACCTTCCGGATTCCTATTTCCTTGGTTCGTTGTTCGGTCGCATACAGCGCCATGCCGAACAGCCCGAAGCAAGTCAGGAATATACTGATAATGGCATACATCAACAGCAGGTTCGCCATATCGGTGGTTTTCCGGTTGCGTTGCATGAAGCCGGCATAGACATCCTCGTAGGTGAAATATTCGCCGGGATTTACTTTTTCCCATGCCGCTTTTATATCCGCTAATCCTTGTTTCTTGTGGTCATTGTCCAGACGAATATAAATGAATTGAGCCTTTTCCGCCTTTTTGTTATCCAGATAGAAAATAGTCAGGAAGGCGTCTTTTTCCATCGAATTGATATACATATTCTCCGTAATGCCGCAGATGATGGATGTTTCTCCTTCCTTATCCGTATCTTTAAACATCTCGTCATATTTGCTGGCGGGCTGTCCGACCGGATCTTCTCCTTTCGGGATTAGGACATCGGCATACTTCTGGTTTATATAAAGCGGTGTACCGTATTTCTCTACGGCTTCGTGCGGATCCATTCCCTGTTTGATGTCCACTTGCAAGGTTTGGAGCAGATGCTCATCTCCCATATACTGTATATCGGATTGGTAACTCTCGGTGCCGTCCGGATTATGGATAATGATTTGCCGTAGCATGGCATGGTAGATAGAACCGAGAGCCGGAGCTGCTTCCCGGATGTTCGGGCTTCTTTTTAATTCTTCTAACATAGGTTGGCTGTATTTAAAATCCGTTGAGTAGTCGCCCAGCTCGATCAAATTACGAAAACGGTCACCGTTTTTTTGGACCAGTCCGACCTGTGCATGGACTGTGAAGGTGGCAATAATCAGGCTTATCGAAATCATGAATTGAGCAATGGACAGCAGGGTTACAATTCTTCTTTTTTTGTTTCCGGTGAAAAAGAGGCGGTAACTGCTGTCTGTCATCCGCGTTATTTTCCGGCTCATATAAAGTGCCGGAATGGTTGAGAGTAGCAATATCAGTCCGACAATAACGGGTAGAACCTGCCCGTTCAGAAAGAACCCGGAAGAAAGCCGGCTCGACATGATATGGTTGAAAACCGGCATCAGGTCATGCGAGAGTAGTAAGGATAGTAGAAAGGAAGCCAGAACTGTCAGGAATGTATCGGTAAACAATTGCAGATTGATGTCACGACGTCCTGCTCCCATCAGCTTTTGCGTATGTACCATCCGGATCTGTTGCAGGACGCGCGAGAAGCTCAGGTTGATATAGTTGAAACAGGCAATCAGCAGGATGAGCAGCGCCGAGATCTGTCCTACATATAGAAGCATTTGCTTGCCCCGGTTGATGAACGGGATTGTTTCCTGCGGATAATTCCGGAAATAAGATTCCTGAAGGGAATAGAAATGGTAACTTCCTTTCTCCATCTGGAGGGTCGGGACCTTATCCTTCTTCAACTTATCAGGAAAGCTCTTTTTATCAAAAGAGGACGTGACTTTGAGCAGGGTGGGACCGCCATTGAAATCCGGCTCATTGACGGTCAGCATGTCGAAGGTTAAAAAAGATTGCGGATACTCCTTAAAGACTGCGGCTATTTGGAAACTTCTGGTCGCGGGAGTTCCCCAAGACAGGTTTGCCGTGATGATTTGTCCGGTTACATTTGTTTTTCCGAATAGCTTGCGTGCGCAACTTTCGCTTATGGCTGCTTTGTCAGGCGCAGATAAAGCTGTCCGCAGATCTCCGTATAGTACCGTGTAGGAGAAGAAATCCGTAAAAGTCGTATCGGCTGTCAGAATGAGCAGAGGGGCATATTGTTTGTTGCCGATTGTTACGGATTTACATGAGAGGGTCGTGAACCGCAGGTAATTTTCCACCTCCGTATATTGTTCCTTCAATTGGGGAGCAATAGAGCCTACGGTGTAGGACACTTCTTCCCCGGATGTCATCGGCGAGTCTTGCGCCATATAGACAATCTTGTCCTTATCCGGATTACTTGCCTCTATATTGAATTCATAAATGACAAAGGCCGCCAACAGGTTTGTACAGGCAATCCCGATGGCAAGGCTGACGATTGAAATAATGGAAAACGTCTTGTTCCGCCACCAACTGCGGAGGACAAGTTTAAGTGCAACTGCTTTCATGACTATCTCTTGATTAATGAACCAAAACTATCCCCTTTTGTCGGACACCCCAAACAATCAACCGCTTTTTTCACCGGATAAGGATGAAATTGTCTAATTGTTGGACAGTGCAGAGGAAATGTTGTTTCATAATTTGGCAAATATGAACCAATAAATGAAGATTTATCGGTGAGCAGCAGAGGCCTCGTAGGGGCGGTTCGCGAACCGCCCGAATGGCAACGTTGTCTTAGGGCTGTAAGCCC
>NZ_QUDI01000027.1:0-78864 GCF_003477465.1 Parabacteroides sp. AF48-14 | reverse complement strand
TCGGCACCTCGCGAAGATTAGGACGGTCGTAATGGCGATTTGAACGGTCGTAATTGGAAAGAGGACCGTTTTCAGGGCAAAAAAGCACCTGAATTTCCTTGGGATATTTAGGACGCCGTCCGTTTTATTTTCAAATATTCGATTCTCCGGGAGTTAAGGTTTATCACATTGTCGGCGTTTCCGCTTTTTGGTAATCAAATTGTACGCTTTCCGAGACGGACTGCGCACCTCATTTTTTCTATTGTCATCCGATCAGACTAAAACCGTGAAAAGAGTCAATCCAAAATCGATCAAGATTTCGGACGAAATAGAAAAACGGCCGAAAAGGGGGTTATTGTATTTTTCTTTATTTGTAGGAGGTTCAAAATTTGGCATATTTGAAACAATAAATGATGATTTAACGGTGTGTTTGCTCGTATTTACCGGACGCAGACGGGCGCAGATTACGCAGAGGAACGCAGACTTATTTTTTTAAAACAATAAATGATCTGCGTTCCTCTGCGTCGTCTGTGAAATCTGCGTCCGGTAATATAAACATAGCGACGCACCGATAAATCATCATTTACAGGTTCTTTTTCTTAGATATGTATGGCCTCTTCCAATGTATCGGCACTACTTCGACAAAGGATATGGCATCCATTCACTCCTTATAAACCTGGTATAACAATATTTGTGTTGCAAAGGGTAAGGCTTTGAAGCTATTGGTGGAAAGAAATAATTAATTTAAAAAGCCTGCATCTCAAGAAAGATGTCTTATAATGTTTTATTTTTGTTGCTATAAAAAGAGAGAGAGGATAAGTATGCCGGAAGGAAAAATAATCCTGATAGATGATAACGAAGCGGTACTGAAAACATTGAAAATGATTCTGGCACGCGAGTTTAAGACGGTAGTGGGAGTGTCGCAACCGGCGCTTCTGCCTGCCTTGTTGCGCGAAGGCGATGTCGATCTGGTCTTGTTGGATATGAATTTTGGGATCGGGCGGCAGGATGGGGCTGAGGGATTGTTTTGGCTGGAACGGATTGTCGAGCGTCCCAATCCGCCGGCGGTAGTGCTGATAACGGCTTTCGGGGATATCGAGTTGGCTGTTTCCGCCCTTAAACGCGGGGCGGCTGATTTTATCGTGAAGCCTTGGGATAATGATAAACTGATCAGGACCTTGCAGGATGCTTTCAGGCGGCGGAAGGAACAGAAGGATGATTCCGTCTCGGCAAAAGAGGTTGTTTCGTTGCTTGTCGGTTCTTTGCTGAAGAAGTATGCACTGGCTTATGGGAAACTGTTGCCAGCCATTACTCCTGAAGGGTTGCTGAAACTGTCGCTCTTGATACAAAAGGGCGATCTTCTGGCTTTGCAGCAAACGATCGAACGGGCTGTCCTGCTGTCTGATTCGTCTTTGTTGGAGGCGGATGATTTCTACATGGAAGAAACAACTTCCACATCCCGTCCGGTTACGTTGGAAGAGATGGAGAAGTTGTTTATCAGCGAGGTGCTGCACGAGAAGAACGGTAATCTGACACTTTGTGCTCAGCAGCTGAATATCAGCCGTCAGACCTTATATAATAAGATGCGTAAATATGGCTTGTAGCCCGTCTGTTCAACGTACGACAATCATCACATAATCCCGTTCGAATACTTTCGGATTGTCCAGCAGCTCGAGCAGCTTTTTCTGCTTCGGCGAGCCGTTGCGTTTCACCAACTCGCGCATTTCCGTTACTGTGCGGAGCATATAAAGGCAGTCGTCTGTTTGTCCGTCCGGCCAGAAAGCCAGGCCGCTGTCGTCGAGGTCGTTGGTAAATCCTTTGCCTCCTTTTACCATTTTTGTTGGCAGGAGAACGGTCCGTCCTTCGTCTTTTAGGTAGATCGCTTGATGGGTCAGGGTCGGTTTGTAGGTGTATTCCCAGCCGATCCAGTCGGCAATTATCGGACTTCCTTTCTGGTAAAGGCCTATAAACAGCCCTTTCGGGTTTTCGTAGAATGTCCTCTGCCACATCCGTCCTTCGGGGATTTCTCCTTTATAGTCGGACAGGGCGAGTTTTTTCTCTCCGTAATGGATGGCGTATAGCGGAGCAATGGTTTGCGGGTCACGCAATTGGTAGACGGTGTCGCAATAGGGCATCATGAACGTCATCTTGTCTTGCTGTGTATTCCAGTAGAATGTTTGGAAGAATGGAATGTTATCGGTAACCGTGCGCGGGGTCATTTCCCCCTCTTTCAGCCGGAACTTGCAGAGCGTATCGCCCAACAGGTTGAATGTCGTGATGCCATCCGGTTCTCCTGTCTTCTCTCCGTAGCGGCACAGGGTGTAGCCGGTGGAGGAAAAGCCTAACAGTTTGTCGTATGTCAGGTTCAGCGAATATTCAGCCGGCAGGTTTTCAGGGAACACGTAGTTGGTGATTGTCAGCATGGTATCCAGTGGAGGCAGTTCACCGATGCAGGGAGTGCTGTCGGCTCCTGTCAGTCGTGTCTCTTGCGTTTTACCGCTGAGGGCAACATACATGCGGGTTGTTTTCTTGTCGTAAAACAGGGTCTGCCCGTTCATCTCGTTGTTCCATTTATAGGCTAATGCCTTGAAGCCGTATCGTTTGCTTGGAATACCCTGCTTCCGGTAGTAGATACGCGGATTGTTGAAGGTGATAAACGCGTTGCTGTCCGGTATTTCGATCGCTTGGGTGACGGGGTAGCGGGCATCGCCAACGGTGTAATATTCGATTTCCGAAGCAACCTGGCTTAATTTCAACTGTTCGGGTTTCTGGAAAGCCTGCTCTATATCCACAATCTTCACTGGCTCGGAACGGTCTACGCGGGCTTCCATCTGAGGAGCGGTCGGGATATGCGGTTTTGCCTCGCCGGTCTGCTGCTTGCATCCGGTGACTGCCAGCAGGGCGGACAGTAGGCTTAATGAAAAGAACTGTTTTTTCATATGAATTTGTATTTGCAGCTAATATAGTGAATTATTTCAGGGTGGCAATAAACAGAACCGGATTATCATCTTCTGCGATCGTACTTAGTACTTGGACGAGTTTGTCGCGCGCCGCTTCGTCTTTCACTTTCCCGGTCTTCAGTTCGTCTATGTCGATCTGTTCCAACAGGTCGGAAGGGGTGCATTCGTCAATCCAGTATTTGCCCTGCGATTTGTAGTCGACGGAGAAGTCGCCACCGCCGGAAAGGTCGTTTTGCAATTGGAATTTCTTTCTTAACTCACGAAAGACAAAGTTCGGAGAGCCGGGAAACGGTCTTTCTATGATAGTACTTTCTTTTTTAGCGACTGCAATCTTTCCGCTTTGCTTATCGTACCGGAAGGTGTGGACGACATTGGACTTTCCTGCGAGGAGATATAAATACTCTTGGGTGTCGAACAGTTCATATACCCATAGAAATTTAAAGAAAGCCGGATCTTTGATCCATTGATGTGCCATTTCAAAAGAAGGTTGCTCGCCTGAAAGAATAGTATAGTATGGTTCAAACTCTTGGTTGTTTTCGTTGTATTGATATATGGTGTCTACTCCGGCGTATTTCATGATAAGTTGCTGGTTATAGGTGTCTGTGTCGGTCGGACCTTCCATCCAGTAGTTTTTCCAACCGTAATTAGGGGCACAATTTTGAATAATTTCTTCGTCTTTCCCTGCCAGACTTGGATTATGGAATTTCTTTTGAATATTGAAACAGCTGTCTGTTAATGCAAATGACCATATTTCAGGGTTATTTTCGATAAATAAGACAGGAAGTTCTTGCTGCAGGAAGAAATAATGTTTAAAAGAAAAAATTAGGTTGCTTGGTCCATAAAATGTATTTTCCATTCGGTTCCGGAGACCAACCCTTTTAAAAGAGCCGTCGAAATTATATACTTTGATGCAATTCTTGTCAATTAAGGAATAAAGATATACTTCCTCCTCGGCTTCATTGATCATCATTTGCCAGATCGAAAGGATCTCTTCCGGTCCTTCTCCCTTTTTACCGACTTTGTTTAGGAACTTGCCTTGTCGGTCAAACCGGAATATACCTTCGTTTCGATCAAAAACGAAAATATCATGAGTGGTTACTTCTATGTCTTCAACTCCCCTGATAAAAGATTTATCAGAAGTTTCCAACCGGACAATATCCACCTTTTCCGCCGCTTCGCTCAAAGGCAGGGAAGAAACCGTGTTATTTATATTTCCAGCCAGGTCGATACAAAGCGGTTGTCCGTTATCCTCTTTTTCTGAATCCGGATTGTTTTTACTGTTGCAGTTGGCGAACAGGAAAAGGAGTAGGAAGGGAAGAAGTGTTTTCATTATTGTTTGCTATGTCTTTTTATTTGATTACAATCATTACGTTCTGTTTCTCATCCACGCCGTCGAGGAATGCTTTCAGCTCTTTCTGTTTGGGCGAGCCTGTCAGCTTAATCTTGGCTTTCAGTTCCTTGGCGGGACGGATCATATAAAGGTAGCCATCTGTTTGTCCATCCGGCCAGAACGGCAGACCACCGTCCAGATCGTTAGCCAGTCCTCCTGCTTTCACAGGAACGGCGAAGGTTTGTTTGGATGATTTCAGATAAACGATCTGACGCTCTACAGAAGGCATATCCGGCTCGCGTTCTGCATCCAGCCAGCCGCTTTTCGAGCTTTTCCCTTCTTTGTGCGTTTGTATGAAAAGTGCTTTTGCGTTTTCTTCGAGGGCTGTCATCCAGACTTTGTTTTTCCGTTCTTTCCCCTGAATGTTTTCGATTGCCGTCAAACGGGACTTCCCGAAGTCAGTTACATATGCCGGTGCATAAGTGCGTTCGTCCAAGACTCGATAGATCGTGTCGCAGAAAGAGAGGCGGAAGGTGATTTTGTTTTCATGCCGGTAGATTTTGTCAAAGAAAGGAGGGCCATATAAATAGTTGCCGACCTTGACGGTGGGATCTATACCTGCCTGGAATGTGCAGATTGTGTCGCCATCCAGATTGAAGGTGGTAATGCCGTCGTCAATTCCGTCTTTATTTTCTTTTAAAGTTGCATACTGACTGGGTGACAAATAACGGAGAATGGATGCTTTCTGAGGAAGAAAATGATGGCTGGATACAGGCAGTGAATCCGGATACAGATAATAGACTCTTGCCAAGACAGTGTCCAATGGGGGCAGTTCGACTATATAAGGTTCACCGTAACCCGTCTCTTGATTAATCCTTTTCAGATGAGCATACAACTTGGTGGTTGTCTTGTCGAAACAGATTTTCGGCCCGGGAACGCTTATCCAGTTGCCGAACGTCGTTTTCAATCCGACCCGCTTCCGTTTCATCCCTTTGCGGTACAAATATAGCTTGGGCTGGTTCAAGGCTATGAAGCCGTCGTTGGTTGCCACTACATCCGTGATCGGATATTTGTCGTCTCCAACCATAAAGTATTCGATGGTAGAAGCTACTTTACTCAGGCTGACAGGAACGGAATCAGCAATTGCTTTTTCTATGTCGATGCGTGCAGGCGGGACAGACCGGTCGTATTGCGCTGTGTATTTCGGCGGGAGCGGCTGATGAGGTGCAGTCTGCGTTGCTGTTTCCCCTTCATCGGAAGCCTTTTGCTGTTTACATCCTGTTGCCAGCAGAATCGCCGGCAACAGGATTAAAAGTAGTTGTTTATTCATGGAAGACTATTTTTTGAGCTTGGCGATCATGACATAGTTGTTGTCGTCGTCATCGATTGTGTTTTGAAGATCGGTGAGCTTCTTACGCACGGCATCGGAGATATCCTGTCTCTTCAATGCTTCTTCTATATCGGTCAGTAGGTTACCCGGTTCGATACTGCGGACGAAATATCCTTTGCTGAAAATACCATCGGGAAACTTTATATCCTGATTGCCGAGATAATCGTTATACAATTTGAAGTAAGCGCCTTTACCACTCTTCTTATCAATGATATAAGAGTAGGTTTCCCCCTGTGTGAATGTCCATGATTCTTTAGTCTTCCGCTCAATAGGAGGTCCTGAGAACTCTCCTGTAAAATGATTTGGCCATTCGAAGTAACCGTGCCAGGGAACAGGATCGGTCGTATGGTTGAGAGTAAAGACCGGTTTAAGCTGGTTCTTCTCCGTATCATATTGATATAGGGAATCCACTCGTGCCGGAAACATGAAAAATAAACAGAGATTGAATACGTCAGGAAGAGTTGGACTATGCAGAATCTCCTGATTGGAGGTGTCATGTTCTCCTTTCAGATGTCCCGGTGCTATTTCTTGTAAATGTTTGCCGGTCATATCTTGTGTCCATACGACTGCCGGTGTATCTTTCCAGGGAAGTGTGGCAATGGTGATGATTCCCGTGACCGGATCTACCCGGAACTTTGCTTTGGGGCAACGATAACCAAGTGGGATCGGTTCTAATATATTTCCCTGCATATCGAAAACCAGCAGTTTGTCGCTTTGCCAGGGCATCAGGTAGATGCGTTGGTTTAGTTCGTCGATCTGAGCATCGTAGACGGATTGATATTCGCCCGGACCTTGGCCAACAGTTCCGATATCGGTCAGATAGTTTCCTTTCCGGTCGAAAAGCTTGAACGCCCTGAGTGGATATCCGCTGTGAGTCAGGATATAGTTATCGGAAATAGTTACTGTAGTTTGTCCGACCAGGGCTTCGTCCCGGTTATCCAGCTTTACGATCTCCGGTTCTTCTGCGAAGTAGCTGAGAGGGATATGTACCGTATCTCCCAAAAGACTCTGGTCGCATGACAAGACTTGATTATCCCCGACTTGTACATATTGGCCGACTACCGGACAGTTTGCCAATGGATCTTCTTCTTTTGCAGACTGTTCTTGGGTCCCTGTTCCGCAAGACATAGCCATTGTTGTAATAAGCAAGCCTCCTAATAGCTTCGTTGTTGTGTCCATAATGCTTGGTTTATAGATTATACTATTTTTTGAGCTTGGCGATCATGATATAGTTGTTGTCGTTCTCGCCGATCGTGCTCTGCAAATCGGTCAGCTTCTTGCGTTTGGCATCGGAGAGATTTTTGTTCTTTAATGCGTTTTCTATATCGGTCAGCAAGTTGCCCGGTTCGATGTTGCGGACGTAGTAGCCGTTGGAGAAGGCCATGCTGGGCCATCCTATGTTTTCATTGCCGAAGAAGTCGTTGTAAAGTCTGAAGTATGCGCCTCGGCAAGTCTTTTTGTCAATGAGATAGAAGATCGTTTCCCCATTTTGCCAACCGCCCGGTACTTGTACAGGAGGAGCAGATACGTCTCCCGTATAGTAGTCGGCCCATTCGCCATATCCATGCCAGGGGATCGGGTCGGCTGTAAACTTCATCGTGAATGTGGGTTGCATCCGATTGTTTTTAATATCATACCGGTATAGTGAATCTACTCGTGTCGGCATGATAGACAGAATGTTCACGTCAAAGACATCCTGCATATTGAAACCGGATGATACTTCGTTACTGAAATCCATCGGCACTCCCAGGTGACCTGGTGCTATGTAGCTTTGCTGGTTACCTTTCATATCTTGTGTCCAAGCTACGGCAGGTAATCCTTCGAACGGAAGCACCACGACTGATACTGTTTCGTTTTTCGTGTCTACCCGGAATTTTGATTTCGGGCAACGGAGACAGAGCGGGATCGGGTTTAAGACATTTCCTTTTAGGTCGTACACCAGAAGTTGTGCGCTTTGCCAAGGCATTACATATATCCGGTCGTTAGCCTCGTCCAGCTGAATGTCATATACATTCTGATATTCTCCGGGACCTTGTCCGATTGAACCGATATCTGTCAGATAGTTTCCTTTCTTGTCAAATAGCTTTATTGGTTTAGGAGGATATCCTGTATGTGTCAGTAGATAGTTTTCCGAAGCGGTTATGGCGGTTTCTCCGATCAGCGCCTCGTCCCGGTTGTCCAATCTGATAATGTCCATTTCTTCCGTGAAAAAGCTGAGGGGCAGGCGGACTGTATCGGTTAATAACTTCTGATCGCATGACATTACTTTGTCATTACCCACTTGTACATACTGCCCGACCACCGGGGAATTAGCCAAAGGATCTTTTACATCTGCAGAATGATTCTGGCTTCCTGTTCCGCAGGAAACAGCTGTAGCTGTGATGAGCAAGCTGCCTAAAAGTTTAGTTGTTGTGTTCATAACTACTTTGATTAGATTGTGTGATACAAATAACGCAATTTAATTTATTAAAAACAAGTTTATTACTACATATTCGTAAATAACGTGCAATTCGTATGCGTTATTGCTGTTTTGCAGATGTGCGGTAAATAGTCTATCTTTGTTCCATGTACAGTCGCGGGTTATATGCAAAGATTGTGGGGAGTGTAGTATTGATTGTGCTTTTATCCCTGATCGGCTCCTGGTTGTTAATAACTCAGCTGTCATATACTTTATCTTTTGTATGTCTGCTGCTTATCCTGTTGATAACTCTGTTTGTTATCCGGTTGACAAGCCATTTCAACCGGAAATTATCCGTCTTCTTTGAAGCGATGCGGAATGAAGATTCGACACAACATTTCCCGGCTGAATCCAACGATCCCTTTTTAAGAACTCTGTATGCCGATATGAATCGTATCATGCAGCAACTCGGCGAGAAACATATTGAGATTGAGGAGAAAAGCCTTTACTATGAGAGTATTCTCCGGGTGTTGACACACGAGATCCGTAACTCCATTACTCCGATCGCTTCCCTTTCAGCGGATTTGCTGAAACATGCGGATCACACTGATATTGCACAGCAGCGCGAAGGACTTGAAGTTATCAACAGCCAGGCGAAGAACCTGACGGCTTTTCTTGATTCTTATCATCGCCTGACGCACTTGCCGGAACCGGAATGCAAGGTGATTTCCGTGCCGGAGCTGTTCTCCAAATTGGAACGGTTGCTTCAGGCGGAGCCGGGAAGCGGACGTATTGTGTATTCCATCGGCAGGGAAAATAAATCCATGGGCAAGGATTTGGAATTACATGGCGATCCGAATCTGATTACGCTTGCTTTAATCAATTTAATCCGGAATGCCTTGCAAGCAGTAGAAGGGCAGGCGGATGGCATTGTGAAGGTTGAGGCTTGTACAGGGCTGTCCGGGAATCCTCTTATAACAATAACAGACAACGGTCCGGGCATTCCTGCCGAACGGTTGTCTGTCATCTTTACTCCTTTCTTCTCCACCAAATCCGGAGGGAGCGGTATCGGTTTGCCTATCTCCCAGCGCATTATGCATCTCCATGGCGGCCAACTCTCTGTCTCGTCCATCCCGAATGTACGGACGATGTTCAGAATGGAGTTTTAATATCCCAACTCAAAATCCCTGTCTACCGCCGGAACGCCTTCGCTCATCCATTTGGGCATTGGGGCGCCTTGCAGGTAATGGTCGAAGAACTGGAACATGCGCTTCTGGAAGTCCAAACGGTTTGCCAGGCGTGAAGGCCAGTGAGGTTCACCGGTGTAGTTGAGCAACCAGGCGGTTTTCTGCAGGCGTTTGAGGGCGATGAAAAACTCGATTCCCTGATACCAGGGCACATGTCCGTCGGCATCGTTGTGCATGATCAGGATCGGAGTCGTCACTTTGTTCATATTGAAAAGGGGAGAGTTCTCAATGTATTGCAACGGCATTTCCCAGATATTGCCACCGATGCGGCTCTGTCCGTGTTCATATTGCATGGAACGGTTCAGGCCGGAACCCCAGCGGATGCCGCCGTAAGCACTTAGCATGTTGACAACCGGGGCGCCCGATTCGATCGCAGCAAACAGGTTGGTGCGGGTTGCCAGGTAAGCGACCTGATAACCTCCCCAGCTATGTCCTTGTGCGCCGATTGCCTTTTCGTTTACATATCCTTTTGCGATCAGGGCTGTGATACCCGGCATTACGCAGTTGTAACAGCTTTCTCCCGGGTAGCCGTCAGTAAAGCGTACATCCGGATTGAAGATGATAAAGCCGTGGCTCAGGTAGAACGGATAATCGATAGTGGAACGTCCGGGACTCGGCATATGATAGCTGTACAAGGTGTTTGCATTGCGTTCGTAGAAATTCACGATTACCGGATACTTCTTGTTCGGGTCGAAATCGGCAGGTTTATAAATAACGCCTTCCAACGGACGCCCGTCGAGTGAGATCCAGGAGGTCAGTTCGGCTGTTCCCCAGATAATGGAATCCTGTTGGCTGATACCGTCTGTCAGCTGAATGGATTTCCTGAAGCTAAGATCGGATAAGCGGATATCCGGATATTGTTCGTATGTCTCTTGTGTATAGATGACGGCATCTGCATTTTTAGCTTTTGACAAAGCCGCCAGTTTGAAGTTGCCGGCAAGCAATGCTTTAGGAGCTATCGGTTTGTTCAGCCGGGCGGTGTAATATCCGAAGCCTTTGGTACTTTCGTTGAATCCGGTGAGATATTGCGCTTCGTTCAGATTATACGATCTTTTCTCTTTGTCCAGCTGGATCAGCGAATAGGTGATTTGCTCTTTCCGTCCGTTGACAGTCAGGTTTACCGGAGAAGAAGAACCTGCCGGATCGAACTTCCAGATGTCGTAGCGGTCTTTGATCAGGATCGCCTGGTCGTCGTCTGTCCAACCTGCAATTCCGTAAGGAGAAGGATAGTCGGGAACGTCGTTGTCCTCATCCCAGGCAACGAATGTCTGCGGAGTGGTCAGACGGTATTCTTTTCCGTCTGCCATGGAACGGGTGTACCAGGAACTATCTTGTTCACAGTACCAATAGGTGTATTTCCCTTTCGGAGAGAAGCGCATGTAGGAAGGAGCCTTTTCTTTTATCTGCCGGCGTTCTCCCGTTTCCAGGTTGACGGTATAAATGTCGTGGAACTGCTTGGCCGTCCACATACTTTGTGTTCCGTACGGCTCTGTCGTGGAGAGGAGAGCCAGTTCCGCATTTCCCTCATCGGCGGTCTGCAGGGGGGGAAGTGCTTCGGTTGCAAGCTGGAAAAGACGTTGGTTGCCGAGGTTGTAGACTGCTGTGTAGGAACGTTTCAGGTCGGAAGCCATGTTGAAGGATTGCTGGGTGTACTGTACTTTTTCGTCCCAGCTCCAGACTTGTACATCCGGGCGGTTCTCTGCTAAAACAGTCGTGTCTTTTTGTCTGGGTTCCGGTGACGTACCAAAGAACAGGCGATTGGCATCTTCAGAGAAATAAACCCTGCCGTTTTCGCTGATTACCCATGAAGCTGGAAATGCCTCATTCCCCCGTTCTGCAATCAGCTTGCCGGGAGCGTTACCGGCAGACAGATACAGGCTGCTGCGAGTGGCGGCCGAGTCTTTGTCCGCACAGTACAGATAAGCCAACTTGCTGCCATCTTCATTGAATGTAATTTTCTTGAATACGCCTTTCCCGCCGGAAATCCGGTTATTGCCTTTCTGGGGAATGAAGGTGTACAGGACGGAATCGGAGACGACGTATAAGACATTTCCTTTCTTCGCGAACCCGAAGTCGCTTACAGCCGGGAACGAATCTTTTTGCATTCCGCTGAGTGAACGGATATAAAGTGTGGAGTCTTTTTTACTTCCGCGCTGGTATGCCAGCCAATCGGCTGTCTCCGACAGTTTGTATGATTTGAGCGAATCGATCGTTTCCTCTCCGCCTGCCAGCCGGGAGATGACAAGACTGTTCATCGGCATTTTATCTTTGTCGGTTTTCTTCAGTTTCGCAGCCTCCACTTCTTCCAGTGGAGGTGTTTTTGTTACCAGCAGGTATTCGGATGAAGAGCTGAACTCTGCTTTTGTCGCAGGTTTGAATGTCGCTTTCTCTTCGCCTTTGTCGTTGTATAACAAGATTGTGGCATCTCCCCGCCAGGGTTCCATTTTGCAGTAAACCCATTTGCCGTTGTCGGAGATACTTTGTTCGGATATGCGTTCCCATCCGACCATCTCGTCGAATGTCATGGCTCTCTTTTCCTGGGCTTGTACCGATAAGCCGGAAGCCAGTAATAAGAGGCTGATTAAATGTATAGAATTACCCATTTCTTTATTGAATTGTTTCAGTATGCAATATTACTCTTTTTTCCGGAAAGGAAACGGGCGCATCTTCAAAAGTATTCTTTAAAAATGCCGAAAGTAGAGAGGAAATCAGTAACTTTGTGTATTGTTATTCTAAAGCAGAAAGATATGAGCAATAAAATCTATCCAATCGGCATCCAGAACTTTGAGAAGATTCGTAAAGGCGGTTATTTCTATGTAGACAAAACCGCCTTGATCTATCAATTGGCTAAAACGGGCAGTTATTACTTCCTGAGCCGTCCGCGCCGTTTCGGCAAAAGTTTGCTCATCTCGACCCTCGAAGCATACTTCCAGGGAAAGAAGGAACTGTTTGAAGGATTGGCAATGGAACAGCTTGAAAAAGATTGGATCAAACATCCGGTCCTGCATATTGACCTGAATATAGAGAAATATGATCGACCGGAAAGTCTGGATAATATGTTGGAAAAGATATTGTCCGATTGGGAAAGCCTTTACGGTGCAAACCCGTCCGAACGCTCTTTCTCGTTGCGTTTCGCCGGAATCATCGAGCGGGCCTGCAAACAGACAGGCCAACGTGTCGTGATCCTCGTGGATGAATATGACAAACCGATGTTGCAGGCCATTGGCAATGAAGAGTTACAACAAGCATTCCGCAACACACTGAAACCATTTTATGGAGCCTTGAAAACCATGGACGGCTGTATCCAGTTCGCTATGTTGACGGGAGTGACCAAGTTTGGAAAGGTAAGCGTATTCAGTGACCTGAATAACCTGGAGGATATCTCGATGTGGAATGATTATGTTGGGATATGCGGTATTAGCGAGTGTGAAATCCATGAAAACCTGGAATCCGAGCTTCATGAATTTGCTGTTGCACAGGAAATAACATATGATAAACTTTGTGCTGAATTAAAGGAATGTTATGACGGATATCACTTCACTCATAATTCTATCGGTATTTATAATCCGTTTAGCCTGCTTAGTGCTTTCAAACGCAAGGAGTTCGGCAGTTACTGGTTTGAAACAGGCACGCCGACCTATTTGGTGAAGTTATTGAAAAGGCACCATTATAGTCTGGAACGGATGGCGCATGAGGAAACCGATACCCAAGTGCTGAACAGTATCGATTCCGAATCAACCAATCCTATTCCTGTGATTTATCAAAGCGGTTATCTTACGATTAAAGGCTATGATAAAGAGTTTGGCGTATATCACTTGGGTTTCCCTAATCGGGAAGTGGAAGAAGGATTTATTCGCTTTCTTGTTCCCTTTTATACAAGCCTGGATAAGGTGGAATCTCCGTTTGAGATCCAGAAATTTGTCCGTGAAGTGCGTGCCGGTGATTACAACTCTTTTTTCCGCCGTCTGCAAAGTTTCTTTGCAGATACTACTTATGAACTCATCCGTGAGCAAGAGTTACATTATGAGAATGTGCTTTTTATCGTCTTCAAACTGGTCGGCTTCTACACGAATGTAGAATACCACACCAGTGAAGGGCGCATAGACCTGGTCTTGCAGACAGACAAGTTTATTTACGTTATGGAGTTTAAACTGGACGGCACGGCTGAAGAGGCTTTGCAACAAATCAATGACAAACATTATGCCCTTCCTTTTGAGGCTGACGAACGTAAACTGTTTAAGATAGGCATCAACTTCAGTGCGAAAACAAGGAATATAGAGAAGTGGGTGGTGGAATAGAAATATAATCCGCTGCATGCTGAATTGTTTCAGGAAAAAACGTACTTCAGTTCTTTACGTTAGCAGGCTGATCCCTGAAAACAATAGAGCAAGCAGCTTCTTATACATAGTAACTATCCTATTTCTCCAGCTCTTCCGTGATCATCTCTTTCATCTTCTCGGCTCCCATGAAACCGACTTGGAAATGCTTCGGTGTGCCGTCTTTGGCGATGACCATATAAGAAGGAACGCCCTGGACGCCGAATTTGTTACAGATGTATGTCCATTGGGCATCCGTCATCCGGTAATGTTCGCCCTTTATATCCGGGATCATTTGCTCCCAAGTCCCTTTCGGAGAGTTCTCGCCGGCCAGGTAAAGGAATACGACATCTTTGCCTACGAAGTCTTTCTTCACCGGCTCGGATTGTTTCATCGCAGCTTTGCACGGACCGCACCAAGTTGCCCAGAAGTCGACGAATACCACCTTTCCGCGATAAGGTGTCGTGATGGCATTGAACAACTCTTCTGCCGGGATCTCGGCGATATTCACACGGTTGATGGTGTAGCCGGATTTCTTTTTATTCTCCTCGATAAGCTGTTTGACCTTGTTATTCATCTGTGCGAAAGCTTCCCGGAAGACCGGAGATATTTTACCGGCCTCAGCAATCTCTTCGTCGCTTAGCGGCTGGAACTCTTTTATCGGCTTGGCCAGGCGTTGTGCGGCAAGCAGGTCGAAGAGCGTTCCTTTGTCTGTTCCCATGACCTTGACCAAGTCGGCCGTATTGTCCGGGACTTCGCCCTTAACTGTCCTTTCTTCTCCCGTGAAGTTCGCATATTGGATATACGGGATCAGGTAATTATAACTGCCGTCATACAACATGAACGGATTGTTGCATATGAACTCCGGCATGAAGTTGTAATATTCTATCGTTGGCACCACTTTCTTATAATCCGTCATAACCGAGTCGCGCGGGATCTTATTGACCGTCCGGTAAGCATATTCCGTCATATTGGTGATACTGAGCAGCTGTTCCGCTAATTCTTTATTCACGCTGTTCAGGAGAAGCATGCGGTAAGCATCGCTTAATTCCTTGTGGCTGTCCAATGTCGCTTTCGCCTTTTGGTAGCGGTCCAGCCAGTATGTCTTAAACTGATCTGCGTTCATGGTGCTGATGTCAGCAAACATCTGCATATATTCAGCCTGCGTTCCGGGGTTGATTGATACAAAACTGGGGGACGAATTGCAAGCCTCGTTGTTGAGGGCGGCAAAGGCTCCTGTAAAATAATATTTCTCACCCAAAGACGGTTTGTCTTGTTGTTTCTTCGATTTCGCCCGGCATATTTCAGGGAAGTTGACTTCTACCGTTGTCGTCTCTCCCGGTTTCAGATATACCAGCCCGTTCATAAAGTCACCGGTAATACCCACGCTTGTCGGATGGAAGAGCGGAACTTCCAGTTTGAAATTACCGTCCGGTTGCACGGCGATGTTATATTCGTCCGTGCCGCCTGTCAGCATATTGAATGCCCACGCGCGTCCTTTCAGTTCCATTTCCGGTTTGTAGCCTGCGATATGCCCGTTCAGCACGGCTGTCCCGATTTTGAACTCCGGCTTTTCCAGTACGGGAGTTTCCTTCGGGTTCTTTTTCCCCGCTAAAGGTGAGCTGGCAGGCGAGCCGTCCAGGTGTATGTTCCAGATTTTGAAGGCGCCTTCATCATTGCCTTCAATAAAATCGACCGTCTTCGTTCCCTTTGGCAGAGGAGGAAAGACCAGTTGGAACGAACTTGTCCCCGATTCCGGCATCCAGTGTTCCGCACTAAGTTCGATGCCGACGCCGTTCCTGATCGGATATTGCTTGCCGTCGGCTTGCAGGTAGGTTTCTTTGGCAACCCGTATCCAGTATTTCGGATGGAAGTAAGCGTCGATATAAAAGACCGTAGCCGTGTCGCTCAAGGCTATTTTGTCTATTTCCAGCGTTGTCGAGCTCCATGCGTCAAAAGCGGGCTGTTCAACTACGCGTTCCTGTGCCTGCAATCCTGTACAGCAGAAGAGTAATAAAAGTAGAGAGAGAATCTGTTTCATAAGTAATTCGATTTACGATTGATGCTGGTAATATACGAGTTTATTTCTATTGGAATCGGGTAGCGTACGATAAAATCGTAAGCCGTAACATATCTTAATACGTTACGGCTTCTTCTTTCCCTTTTATAACACTTAAGGCTTAAATAACCGTCTCTGTCACGACCTGTCCGTCGAACAGGTTGATGATGCGGGAAGCAAAGCCGGCGTCGTGTTGGCTGTGCGTAACCATGACGATCGTTGTTCCTTCCTTATTCAGCTCGTTAAGAAGGTTCATTACTTCCTGTCCGTTTTTACTGTCCAGGTTACCGGTCGGTTCATCGGCGAGGATCAACTTCGGATTCGCAACTACGGCGCGGGCGATTGCGACACGCTGTTGCTGACCGCCGGAAAGTTGCTGCGGGAAGTGTTTTTCGCGGTGGGCGATTGCCATCCGTTCCATCGCTTCCTGTACTTTCTTCTTCCGTTCGCCGGCCGAAACGCCCATATAGAGCAAAGGCAGCTCGATGTTCTCGTAAACATTCAATTCGTCTATCAGGTTAAAACTCTGGAAGACGAAGCCGATGATTCCTTTACGCAGCTTTGTACGTTGAGCTTCCGTGTATCGGGAAACCTCGATCCCGTTCAGGAAATATTCCCCGGACGTCGGGTTGTCCAGCAATCCTAAGATGTTCAGCAGCGTAGATTTACCGCAACCGGAAGGCCCCATTATGGCCACAAACTCCCCTTCTTTTACTTCTATGTTAACCTGGTTCAACGCTAACGTCTCCACCTCTTCCGTGCGGAAGATCTTTTCTAATGCAACAGTTTTAATCATGGTGTGCTAAATTTGTTTACAAGATCTATGGCAAAAGTCGTGCCATAGATATAAATGTCTTGTATATAGAAAGTTGCCGATTGAAGATACTTCCTGTATTGTGCGTATCCGAACTGCCGCCGTGCGGATAAGCACACTTTAGCTTACATCTCGGTATGGATTAACCTTTTCTTGCCTGCCCATTAGCCTATTCTAAGCGTTCTATTAGTCGTCCGCTTGCCGCCGAACGATCGTCCGCCGCCCAGTGAACGATCGTCCGCCGCCCAGTGAACGATCGTCCGCCACCAAGCGAACGATCGTTCGGCGCCCGGCGGACAACTAATGAATGCAATGAAACGGACTAATGGGTAGGGATGTTTGACTTAGTTCTTCCTTATGTTTCGGATAAAAGGTCTATTTACACCGGAAATGTAACGATAGTTGTAATTTTTCCGTATGTTTGCGAAATCAAAAGAAATAGATATATGGAAACGACAAATAACGCATCCCGATATTGGTATGTCTTCTATAACGACCAACTCTTATTGCAAAAGAAAGCCGAAGGCTATACAATCCCTTTTACCGATAAAGCGCCTGTCGCAGTCGATCGTTCACTTCCCATAGAGATGCAGGATGGGACAGAGGCGATGGTTGCTTTTACCGATGCGCCGTTGGAGGAAACGGACGCTTTCCTGCCGATGGGACTCCGGGCTTCTTACGACTATATCGACCGGTCTTTATATGACCAGGCGGGAAAGGCTTACGAAATTGTCTATTGGGATAAGCATAGCCGTTTCTGCCCGGTGTGTGGTACGCCGACTGTGCAGGAAGGACCGATCATGAAGAAGTGCCCCGCATGCGGGAATGAGATGTTTCCGGCGGTGTCGCCCGCAATCCTTGTTTTGATAAGGAAAGGGGAGGAGATTCTGCTGGTGCATGCACGAAACTTCCGGGGGACGTTTCACGGGCTTGTCGCCGGTTTCCTGGAAACAGGCGAGACGTTGGAACAATGTGTGGAGCGCGAAGTGCGTGAAGAAACGGGGCTGTCGATCCGGAATATCACTTATTTCGGCAATCAACCCTGGCCGTATCCGAGCAATCTGATGATTGGTTTTATTGCCGATTATGCAGGTGGGGAGATTCGGCTTCAGGACGAGGAACTGAGCTCCGGTTCTTTCTTTTCGAAAGACAATCTGCCGGAGATACCGCGCAAGCTGAGTTTGGCGCGTAAGATGATTGACTGGTGGTTGGGAAATTAATAATTAAGAATTAATAATTAATCGTTATGAACTGGGGTGTAACTTGTAAATCGATCGTTATGAGAACTAAGGCTTTATGTTATCTTTTGTGTCTGTTGGGTATGGCTTTCGGGGCGGGGAACGCGTCTGCGCAGGTCACGCGTGCCGATTACCAGCGTGCCGACACGATTCTGAAATGCTCCGAACTTGTCTATTCTCCCGCTGTTCATCCTGAATGGATAGACAGTTCACACTATTTCTGGTATAAGAATCATGAGAAGGAGGGAGACTTCTTCTACCTTGTCAATGCCGAGAACGGGAAGAAGCAGCGTGCAGCCGACAAGAAAGGACTGGCGGCATTCTTCTCTAAAAAGCAAAAACAACTGGCGGAATCTCTCTTGAAAGAAGAAGAACGGAAGCCGGACCGTTGGCGTCGCCGTGATGAGGCACCGGAGCCTGTTGTCTCGCCGGATAAGAAGTGGGAGGCTTATGTGAAGGATAATAACCTTTATCTCTCGCCCGTTCAGGATGAGAAAGATAAAGGGAAACAGAAGGAGGAGATCGCCTTGACGATGGACGGGACGACGAACCTGCGCTATGATGGCGGGGCTATCATTTGGTCGCCCGACTCGCGTAAGTTAGCGACGGTGAAGGTGCGCGACGTGAAGGAACGCCGCATACCGCTGATCGAGTCCAGTCCGTCCAGCCAGAAACAGCCGATCCTGCAATGGCGCGATTACGCCAAGCCGGGAGATGTATTGCCTGTTTACCTGCCTGTTCTCTTTGATGTGGAGGCGCGTAAACAGGTTGCGCTGGATGTCGCTCCTTACGAAAACCAGTTCTATCTGAATCTGACCGGCTGGCGCGAAGACAGCCGTGCGTTCACGTTCGAGTTCAACCAGCGCGGGCATCAACGCTACGTCATCGGCGAAGTGAATGCGGCTGACGGCTCTATCCGTCATTTGGTGGACGAGCAGACGAAGACATTTATCTACTATTACAATAATTATCGTTACGATCTGAATGACGGGAAGGAGCTGCTTTGGATTTCCGAGCGCGACGGATGGCGTCATCTTTACCTTATCGACGGCACGAACGGACAGGTCAAACAACAGGTGACAAAAGGCGAATGGGTTGTCCGCCAGGTCGATCATGTGGATGAGGCCGGCCGCGTAGTCTACTTCACCGCCTCCGGTTTCAACAAAGGGGAAGATCCGTACAACCTGCATTACTGCCGTATCAATCTGGACGGGACAGGCTTTACGGATATGACACCTGAAGACGGGAATCACCATGTGACATTCTCTGCCGACCGGAACTATTTTACCGATGTCTATTCACGTCCCGACCTGCCTCCTGTAAGCCTGTTGAAACGGACGGCTGATGCCTCTCTGGTCGCTGAACTTCAGAAATGCGATGTCAGCGGCTTGCAGGTGAAAGGTTGGCAGATACCGGAAGTATTCTCGGCAAAAGGACGTGACGGCAAGACGGACATCTGGGGAAATATCTATCGTCCGATGAACTTCGATGCTTCCCGTTCGTATCCGGTTGTGGAGATGATTTATGCAGGCCCGCACGACTCGCATGTCGACAAGGACTTTAAACCGGCTCATCATCTGATATCCAAGCTGGTGGAACTTGGCTTCATCGTTGTCTCCATTGATGGGATGGGAACGTCCAACCGCTCGAAGGCTTTCCACGATGTATGTTGGAAGAATCTGAAGGATGCAGGTTTTCCGGACCGTATTGCCTGGATGAAGGCGGCAGGGGCGAAGTATAAGTATATGGATTTGGAACGTGTCGGCATCTACGGCTGGTCTGCCGGCGGACAGAATGCGATGGCGGCTTTGCTGTTCCATAACGACTTCTATAAAGTGGCGGTTGCCCTTTGCGGTTGCCATGATAACCGGATGGATAAGATTTGGTGGAACGAGCAGTGGATGGGTTATCCGATCGACGCTTCATACAGCGCCTCTTCGAATGTGGACAATGCTTACCTGTTGAAAGGCAAGCTGCTCCTGATCAACGGCGAGCTGGACGACAACGTAGACCCGGCTTCCACTCTTCAGGTGGTCAGCGCCCTGATGAAAGCCGGCAAGAACTTCGAACAGCTCTATCTGCCGGGCAAGACGCACAGCTTGGGCGGCCCGTTCGAGATGCATAAGATGCACGATTTCTTTGTCAAGAACCTCTTGAACCAGGAACCGCCGGTGTGGGAATAGATTAGCGGTTCTCGATCGTATCGAGCCAGATTTCCAGACAAACCTGCGGATATAGCTCGATGGTTTCCTGTACGGTTGCCGAGGCGTTCATCCTATTGGAAATCTCGTCGGCTATACTGGGAAAGGTTGTTTCGATCAGGTCGTTCAGGATGGAATAGAAGAAGTGTGGATTCCGTTTCAGGTAACGGTCCATCAATAGATAGCAGGTGGCGGGAGAGGACGTTTGTATCAGGCTTTTCAAGTCTGCGTACTCTTCCGTTTCCATGTATTGGTAGGGCGTGTTCTCTGTGCCCATTTCATCGCATTTGTTGAAGAAGGCGGTGAATTTCTCATTGAAGAGGCTTTTTTCCGTGCGTGATGCCATCTTTACTCCGGCGTTGATACGGTCGCGCAGGTCAGGCGTGACCTTGAGCGCATCCGGCTCTGAATAATCTTCGCTGCTGCAGGCTCCCAGCAATGCGATGATGATGAATGCCAACAAGGTGGCTAATAGTTGTATCTTTGTCATACTGATTGTCCGATTAATGTTTCTTACATACTTATAAGACGTTAAATAACACGGAATTGTTGCAAAGAAGTACGACTTTTTTTGTGGAAAGTGATTATTCGGGGTGCTTAGTCGACCGGAACCGGAGTTATCATGCGTGTTGTATCTTTCATCTGTAACGAGTCTTTGTGCAGAAGAAGCGTGTCTTGTCCGGCTATCTGCGGATTGTCTTCTGCAAGTTTCTTCTTTTTCTTGATGATATCGGGCGTTGGCAGGTTGTTGTAGTTCTTCCATGTCCCGTCGCGTTTCGCGTTACGTCTATGTATATATGATTTCCGGCTGGTCAGTTCCGCTATATCTAAAGTAGCGAATCCCGTATTGTAGGAATGGTTCGCAGGATCATTCTTCCAGGCTTTCAGCATATTCTCATAAACCGGTATTATTTGCCCTGGTTTCGGTCCGTATAGCCAAAAGACGGAAGGGGGCAAATCTTTCAATGCTATTTTGCGCCGGGTAGAGTCTGTCTGTATATATTCGGAAAAATCTTTGATGATCGGTAACGGGGTTACGGGAGACAGCTTCATGTTCGACGCCGGCTCGTCCAAGTTGATAAACGAACCTGATTGGATCGCTTTCATCGTCTCAGGATTCAGTTCCAGCTTTTCTTTGCCGGATAAAACGTTCTGAAGCCAGACTGAATCCTTTTTTGTCCATTGTTGTGCCGAGAGATAATCAGATCCCTTCAGACAAATCAACATCACTATAAGTAGCTGTTTGCGCATGAAACCTATGAATTTGCAACGAAAGTAAATTAAGTTAGTGTTTGTTTATACTATAATTAGTGTAATTAGTCTTATCAATTTAAAATGTTAATTGTTTTTGGGATGTATTGACTTAATTAGTCTTTGGTTCTCTTTTTTACTGTTCTTTTTACCTTCAGGATCGCAAGGTTCAGCTCGACGGTCGATTCGCTTTCGGTGAAGTCGCCATCCGTTTCGAGCAGATCGTTCAGGAGTTTACTGCTTCGTTGCAATATGCTCTTTTGTTTGTCGGAATCATCTTCTTGTGCGAAGGAAGACAGGTTACGAGAAAATTCCCGGAGTTTAGTGAAGGATTCGATGATTGCAATGGATGTCTCTACCGCTTTGGGGCTTTTCAGAATGGTGGCGAGCATGTAGAGGCCTTTTTCGGTAAAGGCAAAAGGCTCATATTGAACACCACCGAAAGAGATCACAGATTGTGATGCCTTGTTGATCCTCAGGTCGTTAAATTCATTTTTGCTTAATTTGAACATATATCCTTCAGGAAAACGCTCTTCATTTCGTCGTACGGCTTGTTTTAAGACTCTTGTTTCTACACCATACAACATGGCAACATCGCTATCCAGCAGAACCTTTGTTCCGCGAAGCTCGATGATACGTTTTTCTACTTCCTGTTCTGTGAGGCTTACGATTTCATTTTTCATAATCCAGGCTTTTAAAGTTTAATTGGCTAAAGATAGGCTTTTATTTTGAAAGGCTACCTGTTTAGCCATAATCTTTACTCTGTTTTGATTGTTTCCGCCGGATTACTTGCGGCCGCTCTTTTTACCTGGCGGAAGATGGAGAGAAGGACGATCCCGCTGGTGATAACAAAGACCAGGAGGAACAGCCATGCCGGCAGAGTCGTGTGGTTGGCATATGTTTCCAGCCATCGTTTAGCCAACAGGTAACCGACCGGGAGGGCAAAAGCATTTCCCAGCGTAACTAACAGGAAATATTCCCGGAAGAACAGTTGTAGGATGTGATAGAAGGTTGCCCCGTTTACCTTGCGGATTGCAATCTCTTTCCTCCGCTGTTCGGTGGAAAGGCTGACCAACGAATAAATGCCGAAGGTTGAGATCAGGATGCAGACCAGTGAGAGAATGCTGAAAATGGTAAAGATCACTTTCTCCGGTCGGTTGAACGTATCTACCAAGTCGGACAGTTCCGTGAACATTTTATTGCGGTTTATATTGTCATTCTGAATGTGCGAGGTCACTTCGCGGAGATGTTCCAAGACCTCTTTCTTATGTCCCGGCGCATAACGGACATAGAACAGATAAGCCGGTTCAAACCCTTTTACCATTGGATTGTCGAAAGTAGTGAAGAACAGAGGTAATACCGGATACTGCATGGGTGCATACATATAATCGTGTATGACGCCGCAGACTTTGAGCGGACTTGCCTGCTTGTTTTCCGGATTGTAGACCGAACGTTCAAACAGGTCGGCATATCCTAACGTCTGCAAACAAGTTTCATTCACCAGAAAACCATAAGCATTTGCATCGGTAAGCCAACTCCCGGACTGTAGTTGCAAACCGAAGAAGGAAAAGAAGTCTTTGTCGGCAACGAGTACCGGATCACTGCGGTTCGGGTCCGGTTCGGCCGGGTCAAAACAGAAGTGGGTATAAAAAGAACCGTACCAGTCTCCCTGCTCCGTAAAGACCGGAGCGTTTCCACAGGTAAATGTAACTCCTTTCACGTACGGATGATTCGCCATTTCCGGCTTCAGGACGCTCAGGTCTGTCTGGTAGGCAGTGCTGAATCCCAAATCTACCTGGATGACTTGGCTGTAGTCGATTCCCTTATCTTTCGACAGAATGAAATGTAACTGCCGGAATAATCCTAAAGAGGTGATGAAAAAGAGTGAACCGATAAATATCTGTACGACAATCAAGCTCCGTTTAAAGAGTACGGGCTTTTGTATCTTGTGTTCCAATAGACTCCGTATCGGATAATAGCAAACAAGAAGGAATGCCAATATGCTGGTGCCTGCTATTGATATCATATTACCGAAAAGCGAGACGCGCGAAAGATGGCGGCTGACATCTTCGTAGATGCCGTACCGGTTCCAGGTCGTATAACTTTCGTAGTAAGGGTAAATACTCTCGATCAGGCAGAAAGCAATCAGGAAAGCGATCAGCAACGGCAGTACCAACTCCGTGCATCCCTTTAGCATCATGCTTTTTGTTGAGGCTCCGACACAAAGGTATGTGTGGTTCTTCTGCTGTTTCCGTTGCTGCTGTCCGATGAAGAGGACCAGCAGGTTGATAAGGGCGCTCAGGAAAGCCATTGCGCCAGCCAATGCCAGGATGTGAATGTTCCGGATGCGATCCGTCAGTTCGGGATGGCAACGGAGATGGACCTCCGGAGCGGTCAACAGATGTATTTTCCATTTCTTGTCGGCGCGGCTTTTGTAACGCGCCAGTTTGGTGTGTACCTGTGTGATGCTTGCATTTTTTTGGAGGCGTACGTAGGTCGTCATCCGTTTTACATGATTGGACCTTGGCGTTCTGATCAGCAGGAAGTCGAACAGCAGGTCGGTATTATCCGGATAGTTCCGGATGACGCCTGCGACAACGGGACGTAGGTCTTCGTCCAGCGCCACTTCTTTCCCCACGCAATCTGTTGTCCCGAACAGCTGGCGGGCAGTCCGTTCCGTCAGTATGACGTTACTGCCATCAGGTGCTTTACCTTTGTAAGTCCCTGCTATGAAGTCCGCCCAAAAGAGATCGAAGAAAGAATGGTCGCTTTCCATGCCGTGCAAAGAGATTGTCTCATCCTTTTGTTTGAGTGTGAAGCTGAGATGATTGAAGGAACAGGATGCTTCGATTTCGGGAAGCAACTGAAACAACTCCTTCCGGTCGTCAATGTGCAATTGGTCCAGATCCGAGTTTGTTCCATTGGCTCGTTTGACAAGTCCTTCCGTCGTCAGGCAGTAGAGCCGGTCGGCTTCCGGGTGGAAATTATCGAAATGTGTTTCCCACCACAGCCAATAACCTCCCAATATGAAAGCAGTGAATCCGATTGCCAGCCCAATGATGCTGACAACGGATTGTGTCCGGTATTTCAGGAGTTCCCGGAAGGAAACTTTGATATAGTGTGATAGCATAGTCCTGTTGTTCGTTATAATATCTTGTTCAAATCATATCGTATTACGTCCCTGCCTCCCTGTGTGTTGGCTGCCAGTCCGATCAGAAATCTGCCTGACGGGTCAAATGCTATTTTACGGAGACTCCGGTCTGTGCGGTAGTTCCCGATATGTTTCCCTTCCCAGTTGAACACGACAAAGGTTGAAGGAGAGGAGAAACCGGTGGAGCCATCATACAGGCAGATCACATACTTATCTGAGCTGCAAATATCGATAAAGCTTTTGGTACTTTGCTCCGCATCCATGTGTTTTCCGGTGATGCCGGCAACCGGAATCGTATAATACTCTCCGAAACAGGCTGCGCTTGTCATATCGCAGTTCATATCGTAGAAGTTCACGCTGCTGACAAAGCGGAGGGCGGCGACAATCACATCCTTTTCCTCATTTATGACCAGGTCGGAGGCATAGGCTTCTCTCAAGATGTCAGCCGGAAGATAGTTGCTTAGTTCAGGAAAGGGAGGAACGCGGTACACTCCGTTTCGCCGGTTATCCGAGATAAAGACAAACGGCCTGTCCGGATTAAAGGGCATTGTATATGTTTCCCGTTCTGTGATGCAAGCGTTCGTGCAGCCGTTTCCCCGGCTGCTGATGGGGAGCGCAGTGATGTCTGCTGTCACGAGTTTCGCCGGTTCCCTCCGGTCGAGGTCGATCCGTTTGAGCCGGAACGTCTCGTTATCCCAAATGGTGATCGCATTCTTTTTCCCTTTGTTTGCATAATCATATTTGGGAAAAGAAGGGTGCGAGATCGTGAATGTATCTATCTCACGCATTCCCATCCGGTGTAAAGAGAAGTCCTTTTTGTCAAGAACCTGCAGGAGCGTGTCGCTGTAATAATCCAGAAATGCATAATAGTCGTTCGTGACGGTTACATCATAGTAATGGCAAGAGCCGTTATCCGGCAGGATTACTTCACCGGAAATCTCTTTTTTTATTTCCGTAGAAATGTTCGTAGACCGGACGTCTTTCGTCTTTTCCTGTTGTCCGCAAGAAGCGAAAGCGGCCAGGAACGCGATTAATAGTATGTATCGGTTTGTCATATTGTATCTGTTTTATTATTCGGAACGAATGATTACTGCCGGATTGGTCCGTGCCGCCTTTTGAGTTTGATAAATAAGTGTGATAAATGAAATGCATATCGTGATCAGCAGCGCTAAGGCGAATATCCACCAGGCGACGGAAGCTTTATGGGCGAAGTCGCGCAGGTAACCTGTGATCATCAACCAGGCGGATGGAACCGCTATCAGGAATGCGATTCCCAGCAACCGGTAGTATTTGCGGAGCAGCATTCGGAGCACTTCTTCTGTAGTGGCACCGTTCACCTTCCAGATGGATATCTCGTGGAAACGTTGCTGCACATCGAATAACGAGAGACTGAAAAGCCCCATCGACGAAATCAGTATCGCAATGATCGCGAAGAAGGAAGCAATCTGAACCAACTGCTTGTCGGCATCGTAAATGGCCCGGATGTCGTCTTTCAGGAATGTGTAACGGAATCCTTCTCCACTCACTTGGTCGTATTGCTCTTGCAGGAAGCGGATGGCTTCCTGTGTTCTGCCCGGGACGATCTCTGCCATTAATCCGACTTGTATGCCTGAAGTGAAATGGAAAAAGACGATCGGAGGAGTTGCACCGGATAAATGGCCTGTGGCGAAATCTTCCACGACACCGATTATTTTGTATTCCGGTTTCCTCCCTTCTTTCATGCCCGTATAATAAACCAAATAAGAGTTTGTGATTAGAGTTGCGTTCTCGATGCTGGTTATGCCTAACTGCTTGCGGGCCGTTTCGTTGATGATAACCTGGAAGTCGCGGAAACTGTCGATCGAATCGTTCCACATCCGTCCCTCTTTCAATCGTATGCCCAGCATCTTAAAGTAGCTCTCTGAACTGGCCGAGATGCGTGTTTTGATCTTTTCCCGTCCGGATAGATGCATCTCTGTGTTATAGTCTTGCATCCCGAGCGGCCCGCGATTGAAGCAATAGTTTGTAAAGAGCGGGGAGGTTTTTAGCGCATTTTCAATCCGCCGGTTTGTGTTGTTGTAAATATCCCATAAATTCATGTTGTCGCCGATTGGCGCAGAGATAGCGGGAGCCATGATTATGTTGTCTGTCTTGAATCCCGGATCGCTGTCCAGCATATAGTTCAATTGCCGGATAGAAAACATGGAGAGAATGACCAGCGTGATGGTCAGCGTATATTGTATGGTCAGGAATATATTACGCGAGACAACCGAGTTTCCGCTTCTTCCGATCGAACGGATGGAGCGGAGCGGGCTCGTATAATTATATTGGACATAAGGATAGACAGACGTGACGAATGGTAATACCAGCAGAAAGAAGATGGATATTCCGCAGTCGAACCGTGCATTGGCCGGAATGGGCAATCCCATCCAGGCATTGGCCGCCAATCCTCCGATTTCAACAAAGACCCAAGCCAACAGGAGTACAAAGGCAGTCATAAAGAGATTTTCCATAAATAACTGTGTCGCCACTTGTCTCCGGTTTGCCCCGAACACTTTCTTCATCCCGAACTCGCGGGCCCGCTTCATGACGACGACAGTATAGATATTGATGAAGTTAAACAATCCGACAACCAGGAGCAGGAAGGCAATCGCCGACAGTATTAACAGATGGGTCCGGTTTCCTTTCGGCCATTTCCTGGAGATATCATGAATGCTTTTGTTAAAATAGAATTTGCCTAACGGAAGTAACTGGAAGCGCGTCCTGTTGGAGTCACTGTATATTTGTTTGAATTTTGAGTATTGCCGGTTGAGCTGATTGGCGGTGTTCCCTTTATACAAGCGGACGAGTGTTTGAGGTCGTAATATCTTTGCGTAGTTTGTAATCTGGTAGGAGAAGAGCAGGTCGAAAGGCATGGAAAAGCGGGTTTGCGGTTCTCCTAACACTGCTTTGATCGTAACTGTTTTTCCGCAGGACAGGACTATTTCTTTCCCGACCGGATTCTCCTTTCCGAATATGAACTGTGCGTAAGAGGCTGTGATAGCGGCTTCATCCGGTCTTTCCAACAAATGATCTGTCGCTGTCTGCATAATCGGGATCGGGATTATTTTCAGGTAATTGGTATCGGCGGCTACGGTCGCAGCCTTACATAGTTTATTGTTGACGGTGATCTGGTCGTTCTCTATTTCGTAGTAGATAGCATAGCGTTCGACCGCTGCATTCTGTAAAAGATCATCTTCGTTTCCTCCGTTTGCAGGTGTAATTCCGGTCAGACGTATTTGGCGTGTCCCTTCATCCTCCATTACCGTTACGCATACCCTGTCCAGCTCCGGAATAAAATGATCCGTCATCCACTGGTCGTGCACGTACCGGAAGATCAGGATGCAACTGCCCAGACTAAGAGCCAGCCCTACTATATTGATCAGTGTATAGAGCCTGAACCGGAGTAATGTACGTATAGCGAGTAAAAGAATTTTCATACTGTGAAATTTCGTTTCTGTACTTCGGAGGACGATGATATAACATCCCCCGTAAATAAAGATACAAAAGATGTGCCATTCTTGTACTATGTTGTTGTATAGTGGTTTATGTGCTTGTTCACTCTGCTTTGTATGTGTGTTTTCGCACAAAAGGCGTTCTTATTCGCACAATGCGAACAAACTATTTTAAAACACCTTGCCTATCTTTGGAATAGTTGTTCCTTATGTGAATCTTATTCTGTCTTGATCACCTCCGCCGGGTTCTGGTTGGCCGCCCTGTGGATGCGCCAGCCGGTGCAGAGCGTCAGAAGCAGAACGAGGACAAGCCATATTGCCGGATAGAGCCACCAACTGATCGTTGCCTGCAAAACGTAGTTTTCGATCCACGACTTCATGATCAGATAACCGGCGGGGAAGGCGATGATCGAAGCGATACACAACAGGCGCAGGTTCGTGGCGAAGAACAGGCGCATGATGTCTGAAGCTGTTGCCCCGTTTACCTTGCGGACGGCAATCTCTTTTCTGCGTTGTTCACAGTCCAGCGTCACTTGCGAGAAGACGCCGAACAGTGAGATCAGGATGCAGACGAGCGTTACGAAGTCGAGCATCTTGAGTAGTGCTTGCTCTGATTTCAAGAACTTTTCGTATTCCTCTTCCATAAAAGATATGTTTGTGTCGATTGCATTGGGTTGCATCTTCTTTACCAATTGCTCGATTTGCTGTTTGCACAGTTTGCTGCTGCCGGGCTGATGGCGGAAGATGACGGTGGTCGAATAGTCGTCTTCGGGGTTTTTCCCCATCGGGCTGAAGTCGAGCATGACCGGTTTGACCGGAATGGTCGGCGGAGCGATGTAGAAGTCTTTGATGACGCCGTCGATCGTATGTCCGGGATAGTCTTTGAGGCTGAGCGTTTTGCCGATCGGGTCGCCGATGCCCAATGCTTTTACTGCCGTCTCATTGATCAGTATATGGTCTTGTGTGTTCCCTTCCGGCAGCTTGCCTTTCAAAAGTTGTAGACCGTAAAATTTGAAATAGCGGTTGCTGCACGGGATCGACTGGATCGTGATGCCTTCCGTAGAAGCCGGCTTGCCTTCCCACTCCGTAAAGTAGCGGTAAAAACGGGAATGGCTGGGGAATAGCGCATCGTGTTTGTCCGGATAGACCTCTGCGATGGAAGAGAGCTTGGCGATCTCTTCTTTCAGTCCGTCCGTCACGGGATATATACGTACGCAGCCCCGGTCTGCCCGCGCCAGTCCGAGGTCGGTTGTGTGCAGGTGATAAATCTGCTTGATAAATACAGATGAGCAAAAGATGCATCCGATACTGATGATCAGTTGCAGCGTCAGGCTGACTTTCGGGAAGATGTTTTTCCCTTTTCCGTCTGTAGAACCTCTGAGTGCTTTCTGCAACGAGCGTTTCCGGAAATAGTAGATGGGAAACAGGGAGAACAGAAAAGCCAATAGGCTGATGATCCCGAAATAAATGAATGTTTCCAGATAGAGGCCGGATGCATCTGTCTTTACATTTGACAGCTCCTGAAACGTTGGTAATATGAGCTCGATCAGGACTAATCCTGTCAGGAGTGCAATGAAAAGTGTCAGCAGGTATTCAGAGGCAAAAAGCGCGAATAAGTTCCCGTTGGACGATCCGCACACTTTCCTGAGGCCGATCTCTTTGCTCCGTATCCGTATGCGGTTGGCAAACAATGTCAGGTAGTTGAACAACGCACACAAAATCACCAGTCCGCCGGCAAGGGCGAAAAGGAGGATATGATCGAACTTAACGGTCGGTTCTTCTATCGGTCGGTCATAACGCATGGCTGTGACAGGCGTCAGGACAAGATGAGTCAGTTTATCTCTTCCCTTTTCTATTTCGTGCTGGTAGAGCTTCTGGCTGAATGCTTTCATATCTGTGCCGGGACGAACCTTTATATATGTTTGGCAGTTAGCAACGCCCCATTCATTTAGAATAGCGGGCGGCTTTAGTATTTCAAACGGGAAGTTGGAGTGCCGGTTCTGGCCAGCAACAATGGCGCATATCTCAACTTCGTCGGACCATATTTTCAGTTTCTCTCCCAACGGGTCCGCATTCCCGAAGACTTTTCGGGCGAGCTTGTCTGTAATTGCAATCTTATTACTTTTCGGGATCATGAAATCCCGGTTGCCGGAAATAATCTTGATTTCGAACATACGTTCGACTGTAGAGTCTGTCGACATTTCAAACGCTTCCTGCTTTTTCCCTTTATAAGTAAACTCGGAATTCCATGCACCGGTATTGCATGATTCCTCCACCTCCGGAAAAGTTTCCTTCAAATAGCTGGAAAGCGGATAAGGTGTAACACTGGAAACACCCTGGTTGTCGGTTTCCGATTCTGCCCGGACATAATACATCCGGTCTACTCCTTCCCGGAACGTGTCGTACGTAAGTTCATACCGTATCCAAAGCGAAGACAAGGCAAAGCAGGTAAACCCGATTGCCTGCCCGAGGATGCTGATGACAGACTGAAGCCTGTACTTCCGGAGGTTGCGGAACGCTATTTTGATGTAGTGGTATAACATGGTGTTTGTTGTTTATTAATTAATCTTTGTTATTCTGTCTTGATCACCTCCGCCGGGTTCTGGTTGGCCGCTTTCCGGATGCGGAAGATGACGGTACAGGTTGTCAGTAGCAGGATCGTGAAGAAGATGCTGCCCCAGTAGAAGAATCCTTGCTCGAAGAATACAATGTACATCTGTTTCCAGAAATGCAGAATCAGGATGACTAAAGCAAGTGCCGGGAGTGCGGAGAACAGCAATAGCTTGATATAGAAGAGGGCGAACAGGCGGATGATGGCCATCGAGCTGGCTCCGTTCACTTTCCGTACTGCCACCTCCTTTTGCCGGTGTTCGGTGTCGAGGGTGATAGCGGAATATACGCCTAACAGGGTGATGATGAGGCAGACGATTGTGAAGAACAGGATGATGCCTTTCAGCTTACTTTCGAGTGCTTGCTTTTCGTTTATATCCTCTTTAAAAGTCCGGACATAAGGTTGGACGCTGGATGGCAACACCTCTCGCAATACGGTATAGATATGTTCCCTGATCTGTTTCTCCTGTCCGGGATATGTCTTGATATAGCAATGCCCGATTTCTTTATCCAAGTTGGCGGGCAGGAAAACAGTTCCTATATTCCTACTGTAAATATCAGGGAAGAAGGAAGACGCGACTCCGCACAGGGAATAGGCATCCGCATAGTTATATAATGACGTGCTGGATTGTATGTCCGGATGTTTCTGCATGAATGTCTCGTCTGCCAGTATCTCTCCCTTATTACTGAAAGTCCGTCCGGACTGTAGAGGAATCTGCATGAATGTGAAGAAGTTGGGAGAGATGTGGAACAACTGCACTTCCATGCCGCTATCTTTATTGTCTATGTCTTTATAAAAACCTGTATGGCTTGGTTCTTCGGTGTAAGGCTCATCGGCCAGTAGTACATCTTTTACGCCGGCTTGCTGCCTGATACGGTTTACAATGTCCAGTTTCTCTTCTGTTTTCATAAACGAATAATCGAGGGAGAAGCTGAAGATGGATTCTTTCTCCTGCATACTAAGAGTGTTGAAGATAGCTTTTGTCGTCGTTTGTGTTTGCAGATAGAGGGCAAATGTCAAAGACACAAATAGCCAGCAGATAAAAAACTGTATACCTAACATGGTGTTTCGCAGATAATGTTTTCCTGCCCGCAGTTCTCCGCCACGGATACCCTTCTGAATTGATATCCGCCGGATGCGCAGAACTGTCAGCAGGCAAACAGCCATGCAAGCCAACAGAATCAGAAGGATATATTCTCCGGTTTGTAACAATAACAGGCTCGAATCGAATGTCAAATGGATTTTGAACAGGTCGATTTGTAATCCGGAACCGATTTGCTCCAGCAGGCATCCTGTCAGGACCGCTGTTAAGGCGATTAACAGGAAGGATTGGGTAAAAAGTTGGACGAACAATTGGAAACTGCTACTGCCGTTTACTTTCCGGATACTATATTCGTGGGTACGGCTCATAAACTGCCCGATCATGAAATAAAAGAAGTTCAGTAATCCGGTCAGCAGGATTAACAGACCGATAGTCCCGGTAAGCCAGGAGATACCATTGGTTACCATCCGGATCGTTTTGTCGTGTCCGATTTGCAGGCTTTTGACGTTTGTATTGTATTTAAAAAGGGGATAGCTCTGTTTCCTGTCGATAAAGTGCCGGTCCAGTTCAGCAGGGCGTTTTCCTTGCCGCAACAGAGCATACGTACAGCATCCTGTCATATTCTCGTCTCCCTTAAAAGTAAACAATCCTTCACTGTCGTTAAGCGTCAGTAGGTCGATGTTTTCCATCAGATGCATACTGGTGTTGGTGGGTAGGTCTTTGATGACGGCCCGTATAGTGTAATAGATGCCGCCTGTTTCAGGAGTGGACTCGGGAGACGTGAATAGGCGTTTGCTTAGTTCCAGCTGTTTGCCGATTGCTTCGGATGCGTTTTTAAACACCTTTCGGGCTGTCGTTTCCGTTATGACAGCCGAATTGGCGGAATTGGCTGCTTGCTGCCAGCTTCCGAAAAGAATATCAGGCGTAAAAATATGATAATAAGAAGTGTCGACCTCCATTGTCTGGAATGTATAAGGAAGACTTTTCTCTTCTTGCAGCCATACGTTGAACGGACGTTCACTTGCGTACACCGTGCGGCAAAGATCTTCTATTTCCGGATATTGCATGGATTTCAGAACTTCGGCAAAAGAGGCTGGTGTTCCGGAAAAAGGTTTGTTGTCGAGATATAACTGAATGTCGGCAATCTGCTTGTGATGCCGGAAACAAGAGTCGATACTCAGCATAAAGCGACTGCAGTACAAACAGAGGCTGAAACAAAGCAGTCCGACGGACAATCCTGCAACAGAGATCGCGTTTTGTAATTTGTATCGGAGTATGGTACGGTATGCAATTTTAATATAATGTAGTATCATGTTGTTTGTTTCTTTTATTCCGATTTAATCGTTTCCGCCGGATTGGTCCGTGCCGCCCGGATTGTCTGATACAATACCGTACATATAATAATGATAGTTGTAAACAGGATGATTGCTATATACATCCAGGGCTGCACACTGCTCCGGTAAGCATACTGCTGTAACCAGTTTTGCATGAACAGCCAGGCGAGCGGCAGGGCGAGCAGATTGGCTATCAGCACAATGGCCAGATATTCCCGGAAGAACATCTCGACAATTGTCCGGGCCGAAGCTCCCATTACTTTCCGGACGGCAATCTCTTTTCGCCGCTGTTCCATATTACTGGACGAAATAGAGTAAAGTCCGAAAATGGAGATCAGTGTGCAGAACATGGCCAACAATGTGAACAGTTGCAGACTGGCATTCTCGGAGGTGCTGAGCTGATCGAGTATCTGGTTTATGGACTGCACTTCGCAAGTGGATGGGTCGCCTTGCTTGGCGTGCTTCTTAAAGACATTCCGAATCGCTTTGATCGCCGCTTTTTCTTTTCCGGGTTCGGTACGGGCATAATAAGCATAACTGGTCCATTTGCTACCATCAATCACGATGACTTGTGGCAGGATCGGGTTTCGCAGGCTGGCTGACTGAAAGTCTTTGATAACACCGACGATTTCCATTTCTGCACGCCCTCTTGTCCCGTCACTATAGGTGGAGTAGTCCCATACGCTGATCTTTTTCCCGATCGGATCGCCCACATTCATGATACGGGCGGCTTCTTCATTGATAACTGCTTTCGTACAGGGGAATCTTGGGTTGTGTCCCGATATCATGTCAGCTTCATCGACAAACCGGCCTTTTACTATCGGTATGTCGAATACTTCGGGGAAGTTACTGCCGACTTGGAGCACCTGGAAGTTCGGAGCGAAATCCAATGATTTTCCATCCCATTCAACCTCGTTCTGAGTCTGTGGTTCATGCGTGATAGAGAATATCCCGGCCTGCGTGAATCCTTTTAAAATGGCGAGCGTCGATATCTCCCGACTTATGCCTTCCCGGTCGTTGAATGTCATTGCAAGTTGAATCAAACCATCCTTTTTGAACCCCAAGTCTTTATGCTTCATAAAGGAGATTTGCCGGGACATGATAAACGTGCTCATCAGGAAGAAAATACAGATGCCCAACTGGAGTGTCATGCTTGTTTTACGGAAAGTACTTTTCCGGGTAGGTGCGATCCCCCCTGAAACCAGTAGGGAAGGAGTCCGGACGAAGCGCAGGAAGAGCGGCAGGCAGATTCCCGTCAGCAAGAGCCAGCTAATACCGGTGATGATACATAAATGGCTGAGCAGTACATCCTGCTGTAATGTCGTCTCGAAGATACGGGAGAACCCTTCGGCTGTTATTTCCAACAGGCAGCAGGCAAGCAGAAAACTGATCCAGACGAGTAGTGTCAGTTCCAATAACAATTGGAAGATCATATTCTTTTTGTCGGCTCCGATGGCGTTTCTCAGTTTCATTTCTTTGTTTCGTAAATAGATACGGTTGAGAAGCAGGTTTGTGAAGTTAAAGAATACGCAGAGCAGCAAGAGTAGCCCGGTAATCGTGAAAGTCCGGATATAGGAGAGGTTGAAAGTCAATTCGCTTCCGAACGTATGGCGGACCTCTGTCAGGCGTGCCAGCTTCAGCCGTAAAGAGCGGTTATAATCGTGTTCGCTTATATAAGCGTTGATCTTTTTCTCGAATGCCTGGATGTTGGTCGTGGGTTCCAGCATCAGATATATTATTGTGCTTTGTTGCTTCCATTGCATCTCTTCTGTGATACGGTTTTCTCGTTCATGGTCGAATTTGTCGAGCTCGTACACATCGGTTTGCATCATTGAGTTTTTGGGGGCATCTTCGAGGACGGATACGATCGTAATATGTTCACGGTATCCGTTCCGTAGTGTTTTACCTAAAGCCTCTTCCGGTGTTTTGAAATACTTCACTGCAAAAGAGCGGGTCACAGCTATTTCATCCAGTGTTTTCAGGATATCGTCTTTCTTGCCGCAAATCACCGGGCGCGGAAAGAAATGAAAATACTGTTCATCTATAAACTCTTCGTCCGGGTCTTCGAGCCTTGTCTTTCCGTAGTGGAAAGTCGAGCCGAATTTGGAATAGATCTGTGTCGTCTCTTTCACTTCCGGAAAATCCTTTTTCAGTTTCCGTGCCAGTATAAGTGGCAACTGTTCTACCTTCTTCCCGGTTTGTTTATCTATCCCGTACACTCTGTAAATATTGGAAGCCTGTGGATAGAATCCGTCATAAGAGGTCTCATACCGATACCAGTTCCAGCCATAAGTAAAACAGATCAGCCCGATAGCTAACCCGACGATACTGATGATTGACTGAACCTTATATTTTAACAGATTGCGAAATGCAATTTTAATGTAGTGTTGTAATAGCATGGTCTAATAATTTATTCGTTCTTAATCGCTATCGCCGGATTCATCCGTGCGGCTCTCCGGGTTTGCCATATCAATGTAAGCAGGGAAATACTACCTGTAATCAGTATGGCGACGGCAAACAACCACCAGGATATACTGGCTTTGTGTGCAAAGTTTTCCAGGTATTTGTGGATGGCAAGCCAGGAGACAGGGGTTGCTATGACAAATGCGATAGCGAGCAACTTATAGTATTTCCGTAGCAGCATTTGCATGATGATGGCTGTAGTTGCCCCGTTGACTTTGCGGATGGCTATTTCCCGGTAGCGTTGCTGTACATCGAACAGCGATAGTCCGAACAGCCCCAATGAAGAGATCAAGATTGCAATCAATGCAAAGGTTGTATAGATACTGGTTACTTTCTTGTCTTCTTTATAAATGGCTTTTATCTCATCCTCTGCAAAAGAATAGATAAATTCGCCTCCGACAGTTTCTTCATGCAGTTTTTGCAGGAAAAGGATTGCTTCCTGCCGCTTGCCCGGAACGATATGTGCCGTCAAATGGCTATAACGGTATCCTATGTCGTAAGCGAAAACGAGCGGAAGTGTGGCCTGAGACAGATGTCCGATTTGAAAATTTTTAACTACACCGACAATGTTATAAGCGGGATTCTTATCCATATCCGGCATATCGGAGCTCCACCATAATCTGTTTTCAGGTTGTAATTTGGCTGTAGCAATATCGGTAATGCCAAAAGTCTTTTTTGCTGTTTCGTTAATAATCAGGTCATATGTGCCGAAATGGTCGATAGAGTCGTTCCAGTTGCGTCCTTCAACTGTTTGAAGATCGTATATCTTCATGTATCTTTCGTCTACGGTGTTATAAACAACTATTTGCTTTTTTCCCTGGAATTCGAATTGTATATTTGGTTCTCCATATTCGTAAGGACTTTCTCCGTAGGCCCAAGCTGTAAACAAAGGAGATTCATTCATCTTTGTCGTGATGATATTGTCGAGTTGTTTTTGTTTCTCATTCTTTGCAGTTGCTTGTTCGTAGGTGTCATCCAGGGCATAATTACTACGGAGGAATTGAGTTTTGATGATATCTTTCGTTTGGTATCCATTGTCGTAGTTCAACATGAAATGCAATTGTTTGATGAAAAACAACGATACGATAATGAGCGAGATCGATATGCCGTATTGGATAATCAGGAAAAGGCTTTTTGAAAGGACCGAGTTACCTTTTTTGCTGACGGATTGTAATGACCGGATAGGAGTGCTGTACCCATATTTGAAGAAAGGATAAGAGGCTGTCACTATCGGAAGAAGCACGATTAAGATAAGCATCAGTGAAAGATTCAGCCGCCAATCGTTTGATTGGGATATTCCCCATTGATTACTCAAATAATTTTGTGTCAACTCGATAAATACCCATCCGACGAAAAGGGCGCAAGCTATGATAAATATATTTTCTATGTAAATCTGTCCGAACAGATGGAAACGTTTAGCTCCGAATACCTTTTTCATTCCGAATTCACGTGACCGTTTTTGTATGAGTACCGTGTAAATATTCGTGAAGTTGACGAATCCTATGATCAGGATTAAAAGAGTGACGATCGATAGTATTTGGATATTTGTCTTATTCCCTTTGTTGAATAAATTGAGATCATGTATGGTGTGGTCGAAGTATATTTTCTTCATGGGGAAGAACTGGTAACGCTGATATTGGTTCCAGGCTTTCATGTGCATATAAATATCCAGTCGTTTGTTTACCTGTTTCAGGTCACTTCCCGGATAAAGCAGAGCGATACTTTGAGGCATTCTTGACCACTTTTTCTGCATCGATTCAGATATGAGTATGTCGAAATGCAATGTGCTTTTTCCTGCAGGAGTCCCGATGATCCCTTCGATTGTAACAGGATTCCCGAATGTGAAAGATATCGTTTTGCCGATCGGGTTCTCATTCCCGAATAGTTTTTGTGCCATTTCCCGGGTGATTACGGCACTTTCCGGTTTAAGCATCAACGTTTTTCTGTTTCCTGCGAGAACAGGAAAATCCAGTATTTGCAGAAAGCTGGTGTCTACAGCGAAGAGGTCTGCTGTGAACTTCCTGTTTTCAGAGTAGATATCATATTGCTGCATGGGAATGAATGTCGTGCTTTGTTCAACCGCAATATCTTCTAACGGCTCCTTGTAATCGGGTTCGTTATTCATATTGGAGCTACCGGAAAAACGTATCATCGGGGAATTCTGATATTGGAGCGTTGTAAAATACAGGCGGTCCAAATGTTTGTGGAAATGATCGACAGTCGTTTCCTGATAAATATATCGGGATAAAGTAATGACGCACGCCAGACTCAGTGCCAACCCCATAATGTTGATGGCACTGTAAAGTCTGAAACGTGTCAGCGATCGTAATGCTAATAGTATAATTTTCATTTGTAGAGATTCGTTTATTTCAAAATCAATTCTTCCGCGTCGCCAAAGGTACTATATCCCGTGACAATCACCTTGTCGCCCGGTTGCAGACCGCCGGTTATTTCGTATTGCTGCGGGTTTTGTCGGCCGATGCTGATCGGGGTCTTGCGGGCTTTTGTGCCGGATTCGTTCAGCTTGTAGATCCATTGTCCGCCGGTGGTCTGGAAGAAATCGCCACGCGGGATGACGAGGGCTTCTTCCGGTTGTCCCAGCTCGATCTGGACACGGAAGCTTTTGCCGATGCGGACATTTTCGGGGCTTGCCTCGGTAAAGACCAGGTCGACATCGAAGTTACGGTCTTTCACCTCCGGGACGACTTTGGTGATCCGCAGCGGGAACTTCTTGCTCTGCCAGGTGATGGTGGCGGGAAGCCCGGTTGTGATTCGGTCGATATAATATTCACTGAGGGAGGTGTGTATCTTGAACTGGTCGAGCACTTTGACCTCTGCGATCGCTTCGGTACTTTGCACCTGCTGGCCGGGCGTCACTTTGACGAAGCTGAGCTGGCCGGAGAGGGGAGCGCGGACAATAAGGTCTTCCATACGCTCCCGGGCGCGGTCGAACTTCTTCCGTTCCCGTTCGAGGTCGTTCTTCATCAATTCCCGGCGTAGGATGGTGGCGGCGCTGTCGTGGCGGAGACCTTCCAGTTGCAGGGCGGTACTGCGGGTCTTATAGTCGAACTCGTCGCGAGCTACTTCTAACTGCGCCTTGCTTTTGACACCCATGTGGAATTCCTCCTCGTCGAGGGCATAGCTTTTCTTGAGGCGGTTCAGTTCGTAGGTTGTCTCTAAGGTCTTTTGTTGCAGGTCGATGCTCTTCTGTTCCATTTCGATCTCTTTCTCCTGGTAGGAGATCAACTGCTTTTCCCATTCATCCTGCTGGTCCTCGATGGTGCGGATCAGATCGGGATTGCTGAGGGTCAGTATCGTGTCTCCCTTGCTCATCATTGTTCCTTCTTCGGCAATGATACGGTCTACGCTGCCGGCTTCGCGGGCATTGATCTGGATGGTAAGGATGGGCTGAACGACACCTTCCACATCCACATATTCCAGGAATTTGTCGCTGGTGGCTTCACCGATAATCAGGTTCTCGGCTTCGGTACGGAGTTTTCTGCCTCCCGATGCGGCGATCCCTACATAAACAAGAAGGGCAACAAAGGCGACTCCTCCGGCAATATGCCAGCGGTAGCGGTAATAAACGGGTTTCTTAGCAATAGGTTTATCCATTGTATGTTGTTTTTATTTTAGCAATAGTTCATAATCCTCAACAATCGGAATCTGCTTCTCGAAATCGTAGCCCGTCAGGCTGCGGAGGCCATAATAAAGACTCCAGTAATTATACAAGGCCGAGATATACGCCCGGCGTGAGTTATCCTTTTCTGAGATGGCGGCATTCAGGTCGAGGATACTTGATTTACCAAGCAGATAAAGCCGGCGGGCCACGTCGTTGCGGCGTTGTGCCGTCTGGTCGGTTTTCTCTGCAATCATGACTTTGTTGGCCTGCAGGTTGAATTGCTTGACCATCTTGGCGACATTCAGTTCGAAATCCATCCGTTCCTGTTCCAATTGGGTATAGACCTTGTCACGGTTGCTTTTGGCCACCTTGACCCGTCCTTTTCCTACGCCCCAGTCCAGGATCGGAATACGGATGCCGAGTGTCACTAACTGTTGGTCCATCGGGTTGCGGTAGGACTCTTTCAGTTTCTCGTTGCTCTGTGTCAAACCGAACTGGGCGTATAGCTCGGCTTTGAATCCCCGGTTGGCTTTTGCTTCGGCAACGGAGCTTTCGCTTTCCAGGCGGCGGCGTTCGAAAGCGCTGATATCCGGATTGTTCTGGAAAGCTAATTGCATGGCCTCTTCGACGTTGACCGTGAAGCGGGGAATGCTGTCGTCCGGGATTACCGCCAGCGTGATGTTTTCCGAAATACCTAAGTAGCTGCGTAGCGACTGGATGTAATCGTCCACGTCTATCTGCGCGTTCAGGCGGTTGGTCTGCTCGGTCAGCTTGTTGAGTTCGAGTTGGAGCATTTCGTTTTCAGTAATTGTCCCGATGTTGTAACGTCCTTGCGCGTAGCGGTAGAGCGTGTCGGCATATGCAAAATTATATTCCGCGATCTCTAACGAGGTCTGTGCGCTTGCTAAGTTGAAAAAGCGGTTGGTTGTGTAGGCGGCTACCAGTTCGAGTGTTTCGATGTAAGCTTTTTTCGCTTCTTCGAATTTAATCGGCTCGATCCGGCGTTCCCATTTGAGGTCGTTGTAACCAAACAGGTTTTGTTCATATCCGATGACCACCGGAGTACTTTTATAAGACGAGACGTTGTCGGTGAACATATCTAACCGTTGGAGTCCGGTCTTCAGCAATACCGTACCGCCTGTCAGGGCGATATTCTGCTGGATTTCCAGCCCGGCGTCGACCGACAACTGGTTCCGGTGTACGAATTTATCACTACCGTCTTCAAGCGTCACCGACTGGATGGAGCGGTTCAGGCTCGGATCGGAAGTCAGCGTCAGGCTTGGCAGCTGTTTGGCCCGGAAAGAGCGCCAGTTCCAGTAAGAGGCCCTGAAAGCATGCCGGGCGGCAATAGCCTCCGGTGAATGTTGGCGCGCCATTTCGATCGCTTCGCCCAGTGTCAGGGTAAGTGTTTTCTGCCCCCATAGTTGCAGCGGGAACAATACACATATAAGTATGGATAAAATCTGTTTCATGCCTGATGAAAGACAAATAATGTGCCATACTTGTAAGTGGTTGGCTTTTATGTGAATGAGGAAAATAGTTTGCCTGTTTGTTGTGCATAAGCGCACAAAAAACGTGCATAAGCGCACATACATCCCGTTCTTATAATCACTATCTTTGCCGATATTGAAGTGATTGGTAAAATATGAAGAACGGAAAGATTTTAATCATCGATGATAACGAAGATGTCCTCTTCGCCTTAAATCTGTTGTTGGAGCCATATGTCGAACAGGTGAAGGTGACGACACAGCCCGAGCGGATCGAACATTTTATGTCGACTTTCCAGCCGGATGTCATCCTGTTGGATATGAATTTCAGGCGGGATGCAATCAGTGGGCAGGAAGGTTTTTTCTGGCTGGAAAAGATAAAGGCGGCTGATCCGGATGCGGTGGTCCTTTTTATTACGGCTTATGCCGATACGGAAAAAGCCGTACGTGCCATAAAAGCCGGTGCTACGGATTTCATCCCGAAACCCTGGGAAAAAGAAAAACTGTTGGCAACTCTTTCGGCTGCTTTGAAACTGCGTGAAAGCCGTACGGAGGTCAACACGCTGAAACAGCGTGTCGAGGTGTTGGAAAGTTCCGAAGAGACCGGTTTTGAGATTATAGGCGAGAGCGATGTCATGCAGGAACTGTTTGCTACTGTTTCCAAGCTGAAAGATACGGATGCCAATATCCTGATCCTGGGAGAGAACGGAACCGGGAAGGATCTGATTGCCCGCGCCCTTTACCATCATTCTCCCCGAAGCAGCCAGGTTTTTGTCAGCATCGATTTGGGAAGCATCCCGGAACAGCTGTTCGAGAGCGAGCTGTTCGGGTATGAGAAAGGTGCTTTTACGGATGCCCGGCGCGATAAGCCCGGACGTATGGAAGTGGCTTCCGGAGGCACTTTGTTCCTGGACGAGATCGGTAATCTGAGTCTGCCGATGCAGGCGAAACTGTTGACGGCTATCGAGAAAAGGCAGATCCTGCGGTTGGGAGCGACTCGTTCCGTGCCGATCGATGTCCGCTTGATTTCCGCGACGAACATGAATATCCGGGAGATGGTGCAGGAAGGGACGTTCCGCCAGGATTTGCTATACCGCATCAATACGATCGAGCTGCATATCCCGCCGCTTCGGGAACGGGGCAATGATATCCTGTTGTTGGCCGACCATTTTCTGAACCGCTATGCCCGTAAGTATAAGAAGAAACTGACGGGGCTTACCCGGGATGCAAAAACGAAACTCCAAAGTTATGCCTGGCCCGGTAATGTCCGCGAGTTGCAGCATGCCATCGAGCGCGCTGTTATCCTGTCGGACGGCTCCATGCTGAAGCCTGAAAACTTTATGCTTCATCCGGCTCCCGTCCATAAAAAAGGGGAACTGTCCGACGAACTGAATCTGAGCGTGCTTGAGAAAGAAGCGATCGAACGCGCTTTGCGCCGTGCCGACGGGAATATCACCCGTGCTGCCGAACTGTTGGGGATTACCCGTTTTGCCCTGTACCGGAAACTGGATAAACTGGGCCTATGAAACGCTATGTTCTTTTCCTGAAAATAGGATTGTTGATATTGTTGTCTCTTTCGATTGCATTTCTGCTATTGAAAGGATTGTATTTTACGGCGGTCATGTGCTTTCTGATTTTGTTGGGTATCGCTTTTTCCCTCTATCTGGATCAACGGAAAATGTTGCAGCGGATGGAGTACCTGATTGCCAATATCCGGTATGGAGATATGAACCTTTCTTTTCCGGTCCCGTCGGCGGGCGGTGCGGAGGCCAGCTTGACGCGTGCCATGAATGAAGCGCTGTCCGCTTTTCGTACCCGTTTATATAATGTGGTGGTGTCGGAGGCGGAAACGGAGGCCTGGCAGAAGTTGATCCGGGTTCTCACACACGAGATCATGAACTCGATCGCCCCGATTATCTCTTTGTCGGAGACGGTGACGGAACGGGCTGCATCCAACGGACTGAATGAACGGGATTACGGAATCATGCTTCAGGCTATGCAGACGATACACCGCCGGAGCAAAGGCTTGTTGGATTTTGTTGAGAACTACCGGAAACTGACACGTATTCCGGCCCCTACACAGCAACTGTTTCCGATTTCCTCCCTGTTCGACGATTTACGGGGTTTGTATCCTGCCGGAGATGTCTCGTTTTCATTTTCTGTCCGTCCGACTGATTTGCGGGTTTATGCCGACCGCTCGATGATCGAGCAGGTGCTTATTAATTTATTGAAGAATGCAGCCGAAGCCTGTAAAGATTGTTCCTTTCCGGAAGTACGGGTGAATGCTTTCAGGCGTGAAGGGGTTCCGGTTATCACCGTTTCCGACAATGGCTGCGGTATCGTGCCGGAAGCGATGGATAAGGTCTTTGTCCCGTTCTTTACGACTAAGCAGGGAGGTTCGGGCATCGGTCTGAGCGTTTGCCGCCAGATCATGAACCGCCACGGGGGAAGTATTACCGTTGTTTCGGAAGAGGAGAAAGGGACGACTTTTACCCTGCAATTTCCCCAAACCCGTGTCCTGTAGGAACGGTTTACGGATAACCTTTACGAGAGATATTGGTTGATGAGGTTTTTCAGCTCTGCCGGTTTGATCGGTTTTGCTGCATATCCGTTGAAGCCGCTTTGCTTTACCCGTTGTTCGTCTTCGGCGAAGGCGAAAGCGGTAACTGCTATGATCGGGACATGCGGGTCTTCTTTTCTTATCTCGCAGTCGCTTCATATCCGTCCATATTCGGCATTTTAAGATCCATCAGGATCATATCCGGTTGGTGTTCACGATATAACCGGACCGCTTCACATCCGTCATGGGCGTGCAGTAAATTGTAGTCTTTCAGGACTGCCTGAATCAGAATATAGTTACTTTCGTTGTCTTCGGCAATCAATAACGTCGCTTTTGTAGGAGTTTCGCTTGCAGGTTCCTCTGCCTTTTCCTCCACTTCTTTTTTAGGCTGTTTTTTTACGTTGAGAATGATCGAATCGGGTAGCGTGAACCAGAAGGTCGAACCTTTTCCGAATTCGGATTCCACACCGATCTCGCCGCCTAATTTCTTTATAATCATCTGGCAGATTGCAAGCCCCAAGCCTGTTCCCTGTGCAAAACTGTTCAGTTTGACGAAACGGTTGAAAACCATATCTATTTTTTCAGACTCGATGCCGCATCCGGTATCGGTAACATAGAATCGCAGTTTGTTGTCCTGGCGGCGGTAACCGAACCGGATACTGCCCTCTTCGGTAAACTTAATGGCGTTGTTGATGAAGTTTGTAACAACCTGTGCTAAGCGGTTCTTGTCCGTCATGATTACACAGTGAGGCATTTTCTCGACAAAGGAAACCTGCACGCCCTCGGATGCTTTCAGGCGGGAGGATTGTTCGATGTCGGATAATAACGCGTTAATATCCACCTCCGAATCGATAAATTCCAATGTCCCGGCCTCAATCTTGGCCACATCCAGAATGTCATTGATCAATTGGAGGAGCAGCTCGTTGTTACTGCTGATGATATTGATATATTCGTCCCGCTCTTCTTCGTTCTCTGCTATTGTCAACAGATTGGAGAAACCGACGATGGCATTCAGCGGCGTACGGATTTCGTGGCTCATGTTGGCGAGGAATGCTGATTTCAGGCGGTCGGATTCTTCCGCTTTGTCTTTCGCTTTCCGGAGCTCGATTTCATCTTCTTTCTGTTTCTCGATCAGGATCAGCAATCTGTTTTTCAGTTTGCTGGTACGCAAATAGTAGTAGAGCACCATGATCAGGAACAACAACAAGACGACTGAAATGATTAACAGGATTTCAAATTTATATTGCACGAACAATCCTACTTCCGTATTGATCAATACGGAATGGGGTGGCAGACTTTTTGTTGCGATCCCCCGTTCCTTTAATTTTTTAGCGTCAAACGTATATACGTTGGGAATCGTTTCCGGATTGAACTTGGCCGATCGATTCGCTAAAACATGTACGGCCTGACGGGCCAGGTCTTTTCCGATCGAACGGTATTTAGGTATATAGCCACCGATTGCCCAATGGCTTAATCCGATGGATGTCAACGAAAATGCCGGAACTTTCGGATTGGCGAGCATCATGGTATAAGTGGCGTTTCCGACATAATACCCGTCATTTACATCCACACGCCAGGTACCCAAAAGAATGGCGCTTTCCGAAGGTAGGCGTTTGATTTCTTCGATGATATTATAAATGTCGTTTTTCCGTCCGTCCAGCGGGATGAAGTCTATACCGTCTATCCGGCTGATTTCTTTTTTGACTAAGGCTTGAAGGGAAATACCTCCGTAACTGTTGTCGGTAACCAAGGCAATATGTTTCGTGCTCGGATACAACTTGCGGACCAGCTCTACGTTTGCTTTAATATCATAATTGTAGACGAATCCGCCTAAGTTCTGCTCTTTGCTTTTAAGCTCATCTATATCTACACTTTCGGGGTCCCATTCGGACAGGTTGATGCTGCTGTCAGGCAATAGTACCGCGTTCCGGCTGACCATGCCGCATAAGATCGGGATATTCCGTATGCTGCTGTCGTCTAACGAAAGATAGGAGGCCCACCCTTCCTGTCCGAGGATTACGATCAGCTTAGGCTTGTTTTCCCCCTGGTATTTCTTCAGCAGGTTCTCCATCCTTGCTTTCCAGAGGGGAGCTTCGGGGAGACTCTTGCAGTTCATGTTTTCGATTACAACAGGCGAGGTCCCGCCAAGCTGTTTGTATTCTTCCATGAACTCGGAAATATTTTGTGTCGTATTGCGGGTATCCGGATTGTAGGAGCTGATAATTAAAATAGGATTACTATCATCAGCATGAACTTGGCATGTGAAGAGTAAACTAATGACCATGAAAAAGAATCGCCACGTTTGTTTTATGTAGTAATCCGATGATTTATTCATGAAATAAAGATTGTTCTGAAACTCCTAAATTAATCTTTTGGGAATTCGTATGCAAAAATAAAAATTATTTGATATAACTAAGCATAAATCAGAACATTTTAAAGTTCTATCATAAGGCCGATACTGGGCAGGAGCGCCCCGGTGCGGCGTTCAACCGGTTTTAGTTCATAACGTTGTTGTTCCCGAGGGGCATCCGGATTTAATATTTTGCCAGTTTTAATATATACATCCTGCTCTTTGTATTTTGAATTTAGCACGTTCTGCAAGTCGATATAAGCCCCTATCATAAACTTTTTCAGATAGAATGTTTTGTCTATCCGGATATCCAGTTGGGTAAAAGGCTTCAGACGTTCACTGTTGAACCGGCTGTAGTCATAATAAAGGTTGCCACTGGCATCCCAGGCATCGACAAAACTGCTCTTCTCGACATCATAAGGTGTATAGGGCGCGCCTCCCACTATCCGTAGTTTCGTTCCTATATCCCAATTCCTGGGTAAGGCATAGGTCCCGCTGAAAGTAAAAAGATGGCGGTTGTCCCAGGCGGATGGAATGTATTGGCCACTGCCCCGTCCATCCTTAAATTCGCTTCGGACATAAGTATAGGAGGCAATAAATGTCAATCCCTTATAATTATACCAGCGTCCCATCAGTTCCATCCCGTAAGCTCTTCCGGTTGCAGTAGAATTGACAGCTTCATTTCCCAGTACGCCGTAATCGGTCCCTTTTGAGGCAAGCGGAATGCTGTCGGTCAGTGATATCGGGTAGTGATCATATTTCTTGTAGAATCCTTCCGCCGTAAATTTCAGATAGGAGGAAGGACGGTATTCCAATCCGATCCCGGCCTGATCGCTCCGGATATAGCTCAACCGGTTATCCTTGTTTACATAATTACCCTGGTTGTCTTTGAATCCAAGGACCGTATAAGGGGGCAATTCGTAATATCTTCCTGCGTTGGCATTCAGATAAATATCTCCGAACAGGCGGTAAGAGAGCGAGAGGCGCGGAGAGAGCTGGTCCAGCAGGTTGTTCATTTCCGAAGAATATCCGTTGGCATCTGCCCGCACCCCCAAAGATGCCGTAAAGCGTTCGTTATTGCTTTCGTATATAGCTGTAGCATACAGTCCCCATTTCCAGATGCCCAGGTCTGTCTGATAATGGAGTTCCCGGGGGATGGTGGTATATAGTTTCTGAAAAGTTGTGTTTGTATATTCCGAATAATCGATGTTTCCTCCTGCTTGCAACTGGATATAGGGCAAACGGAAGATATTTTCGCTGCGGAACTTATTCTCTATTTCATCCGAGCGGTAATCCAACATTAAGTTTTCGGGTGTGCTTTCATCATTATCCTGATATTTGATGTTTTTATTGTTCATCTGGCTACGGCTTACGATCAGGGTGTGTATATTACGCCCTGAAAAATGTTTGTAAACGGCACCCAATGTGTAAGTCTTTTGTTTTACGACCGGCAGGTAGGCCAGTATGTATTGGTTTTTCTCGCTAAGATCGTCCTTCCCGGTGTTCAGCTTCATGTCGTCAATGGCTCCCAATCCGATAAAGGTCAGTTCGTTTTTCTTATTAAAAGCATGTTTGATTTTGAACTGGGCATCCGTAAAGGTCGGAAGAAAGGGTAATCCGATCATGTCGAACAGGAATTGCAGGTACGAACGGCGTATGGAAACCTGGTAAGTCGTCTTGTCGCCTATCGGGCCGTTTGCCGATAGGCCGACATCGGAGGCACCGACCACTCCCCGCAAAGAGAATTTTTCTTTGTTTCCGTCCTGCAGCTTGAAGTCGAGCACGGAACTGAGCGCATTCCCCCTGGCTGCAGGAAATGCCGCAGAATAGAAATTGACTTCACGTATGAAGTCCGGATTGATAATTCCGACCGGTCCGCCGGATGCTCCCTGCGTAGAGAAGTGATTGATATTGGGGATTTCTACTCCATCCAGAAAGAAACGGTTCTCAGACGGTCCGCCGCCCCTTACCATCAGGTCGTTCCGGAAAGCTGCCGTAGAGGCCACTCCCGGAAAGGATTGTACGACACGCGAGATATCCCGGTTTCCTCCGGCACTTTTCTCTATCTCTTTAAAACCGATAACGCGCAGTCCCAACGGGCTTTCTGCCGTTTTCCGGAACGGGGAGGCGACGATGCTTACTTCCTGCAGGCTCTCACTGGCCGTTTCGAGTTCGACCGGGAAGAAGATATCTTTATTGGCCACGCGAAATTCTGCCGTTACCGTCGGCTTGTATCCGATAAATGAAGCCTGGAGCCGGTAACTGCCCGGGGCAATTCCTGTTATTTCAAAATTTCCGGTGGAATCTGTTGCCGTTCCGTGTGTCGTATTCCAGATAACGACAGTAGCATAAGGTATTGGCTCGCCACTTGCCGCCTCTTTCACGATCCCTTTTATGGAATAATTCTTTTGAGCCTGTATGATCTGAATACAGGTCAGGAATAATAAGAGAAGAAAGAGTCTTAAATTCATAAGTTGTAGCCAGTCTTACGGGAATTTGTAATAATAGGTTACAAAAGTAATCAATTCTATATTTTTATATCTTTGCAAGATCAAAATAATGACGAAATAAGACGAAAATCAAATGAAGCGGGAATTGCAGCAGACGGCCGATGGCAGCCATACATTATTTATTCCGGAAATGGATGAACACTATCATTCGGTAAACGGGGCGGTGCAGGAATCGCGCCATGTGTTTATTGAGGCCGGATTGCACCATCATACGGGAAAAGAGCTTGTCGTTTTTGAGATCGGTTTCGGTACTGGTTTGAATGCTTTCCTTACCTTGCTGGATGCGGAAAAGAACGGGCGTGCCGTCAATTATTATTCCATCGAGTTATACCCGCTTGACCCCGGTCTTGTACAGGCATTGAACTATGGGGAGGTGGTCTGTCCCGAAAAGAAAGAACTGTTCCGTGCTTTGCATGCCGCTGCCTGGAATCAGGAGGTTGCCATCACCGAACGTTTCACTTTACATAAGATACAGGGGGACAGCAATACCTGCGACCTGCCCGAAGGGATCGGCCTTGTCTATTTCGATGCTTTTGCCCCGGACAAGCAGCCGGAAATGTGGAATCAGGAAATATTCGACAAATTGTATGGACATATGGCGGAAGGAGGAATTTTGACCACCTACTGTGCCAAGGGTGTCGTACGCCGTATGATGCAGAAAGCCGGATATTCTGTCGAAAGAATACCCGGCCCTCCCGGAAAACGCGAAATGCTCCGCGCTATGAAATTATAAAAGTGCGTCGATTTTAGAGACGAATGTAGGTTTGGGAGCAGCTCCGACCTGTTTGTCCACTACCTGTCCGTCTTTGAAGAAAAGAACGGTCGGGATGTTGCGGATACCAAACTGTGCAACCACATCGTTGTTGTTGTCCACATCCATTTTGCCGATTGTCACACGGCCTTCATATTCGGTTGCCAACTCGTCGATGATCGGAGCGACCATGCGGCAAGGACCACACCATTCTGCCCAAAAGTCAAGAACCATAGGCTTACCAGAGTTTACCAACTCTTCAAAATTTGCATCTGTAACTTGTAGTGCCATAATCTTTATATGTATTTAATTTGTTTCTGTTTAGAGTCGCCAAAAGTACAAATTCTTTCTGCATCCAACAAATACTAACCATTAATTTTAAAGTCTATATTTTCATTCGTTTGCAGGAACTCGACCAGATTGCGCGTGACGTTGAGACGTATGTTCTGCGAGAAGAAGTTCTGCGTGATGTTGTGCTCCCCGTCGACTACCTTAAAATATAACAGGCTTTGCCCCGGATTGTTCTTTATCAAGGTCGAAAGCTCGTTTATGGTCGGCTCGTCGAGGTCGTGGATCGGAACCGTGATACTGATCTTTTCGATCATCCGGTCTTTTTCCTCCTGCAACAGTTGGATGGAACCGATCGACAGGCTCAACCGGCCGGAGTTGTAGCGGTCTTCCACACGGGCTTTGATCAACAGGTACATCCCCCGTTTCCCGAATTTCCCGTATTCGATGAAATCTTTCCCGAACAGGGCTATCTCGCCACTGCCCGTAAAGTCCTCTATCTTGATGATACCGTACGGATTCCCTTTCTTTGTCATGCCTTCCCGGAAATCGGTCACGATGCCGCCGAACAACAACTCTTTCCCGACCAGGCTCTCCTTGTCGTTGATTTCCGCCATGCCGGTGTTGCATACATATGTTAATATAATACGGAATTCGTCCAGCGGGTGGGCGGAAAGATAGATGCCGACCAGCTCTTTTTCCTTGTTCAGGCGTTCCAGGTCGCTCCAGCGTTCACATTTCGGGATTTCCGGTTTGGCGATCTCCACCTGTACGTCTCCACCGAACAGCGAGTTGGTGGCTGTGCTTTTGTCCGTCTGATACTTATTGCCGTAGCGTACGAGCGTCTCCAGGAATATTTCACCTTTTCCGGTTTCGGCAAAGAACTGCTCGCGCTGGATGCCGAAATTGTCGAAAGCCCCCGCCAATGCCAGCGATTCGATGTTCTTTTTGTTGCAGGCCGTCAGGTTGACGCGTTCTACGAAATCGAAGATATTCTTGAACGGTCCGTCCTTCTTACGCACATCGATGATGTTCTGGACAGCCGCTTCGCCGACACCTTTCACGGCTCCTAACCCGAAACGGATGTTCTTGTCCTTGTCTACGCTGAACTTGAGGATCGACTCGTTCACATCCGGTCCGAGCACCTGGATACCCATCGCCTTACATTCGTCCATAAACTTCGTGATATCCACGATGTTGGACAAACTTCGGCTCAGGACGGCCGCCATATATTCGGACGGATAGTTGGCTTTCAGGTATGCCGTTTGGTAGGCCACCCACGAATAACAGGTCGCATGGCTCTTATTGAACGCATAGGAAGCGAATTTTTCCCAGTCGGACCAGATCTTCTGCAACGTGCTTTCCTCGTAACCGTTTGCCTTTCCGCCTGCCATAAATTTGGATTTCAGGTGGTTCATCTTTTCGATCAGCTTTTTACCCATTGCCTTACGGAGGGCGTCACTCTCACCACGTGTGAAGTTTGCCAGCAAACGGGACAGAAGCATGACCTGTTCCTGGTAGACGGTAATGCCATAGGTGTCTTTCAGGTAACGTTCCATGACCGGAATATCGTACTTGATCTCCTCTTTCCCTTGTTTACGGGCGATGAAAGAGGGGATATAGTCCATAGGTCCCGGACGGTAGAGGGCGTTCATCGCGATCAGGTCTTCAAACTTGGACGGCTGCAGCTCCTTCAGGTATTTCTGCATACCGGCGGATTCAAACTGGAACGTGCCGGTGGTCTTTCCGTCGCAATACAGTTTGTAGGTCACCGGGTCTTCCAGGCTGATATGGTCGATGTCCAACTCATGTCCTGTAGTCAGGCGGATGTTTTCGATTGCTTCTTTGATGATGGACAATGTTTTCAGTCCGAGAAAGTCCATCTTGATCAATCCGGTTTCTTCGATCACGGAGCCTTCATACTGGGTCACCAGCATTTCTTCGCCTGTATCCTTGTCTTTGGCCGTACTGACGGGTACGACGTCCGATATGTCGTAACGCCCGATGATAACGCCGCAGGCATGTACGCCGGTGTTGCGGACGTTGCCCTCTAACATTTGTGCGTATTTAAGCGTATCGCGTGCCAAAGGATCATTCCCTGTAGCCGCCTCTTTCAGTTCCGGTACATAGTTGATGGCGTCTCCCAGTTTGAATTTTTTCATATCGGGAATCTTGTCCGGGACAAGCTTTGCCAAACGGTTCGATTCGGAAAGCGGCAGTTTCTGCACACGCGCCACGTCCTTGATGGCCGACTTGGTCGCCATCGTGCCGTAGGTGATGATATGCGCCACACGCTCGGCACCGTATTTTTCCGTTACCCATCGGAGCACTTCGCCTCGTCCGTCATCATCGAAGTCGGTATCGATATCGGGGAGGGAGATACGGTCCGGGTTCAGGAAACGTTCGAACAGCAAATCGTATTTAATCGGGTCGATTTTCGTGATCCCTAAGCAATAAGCCACAGCCGAACCGGCAGCCGAACCACGGCCGGGACCGACCGAGACGCCTAACTCCTCACGGGCGGCACGGATAAAGTCCTGTACGATCAGGAAGTAGCCCGGAAAACCCATCGTCTTCATGATATGCAATTCGAAGTTCAGGCGTTCCTTCACTTCGTCGGTCAGCTCGTCCCCGTAGCAGAGTTTAGCCCCGTCGTAGGTGATCTTTTTCAGGTAGTCGGCTTCTAACTTGATGCGGTACAGCTTTTCATAACCGCCTAACTTCTTTATCTTGTCGTGCGCCGCCTCTTCGCTCAGCACCACATTTCCGTTTTCGTCGCGTGTAAATTCCTCGAACAGGTCTTGTTCGCTGAACTTCTCGCGGTAGCTTTCCTCCGTCCCGAAATCTTCGGGGATGGCGAAGGTCGGCATGATAGGACCGTGGTCGATGGAATAGAATTCGACTTTATCGGCTATTTCGAGCGTGTTGCTCAACGCTTCGGGCACATCCGAAAAGATCGCATTCATCTCCGCCGTCGTTTTCATCCATTCCTGCTTGGTATAACGCATGCGGTTCGGATCGTCCAGGTCTTTGCCCGTACTGAGGCAGATCAGCCGGTCGTGCGCTTCGGCATCTTCTGCATTGACGAAATGGACGTCGTTGGTTGCGATTACCTTTATGTTGTGTTTTTTCGCCAGCTCGAGTATAACCTTGTTGACTGTCACCTGGTGGGGGTAGGTGTCCTGGGCTGCTGACGGGTCATGTGTCTCATGGCGTTGTATCTCCAGGTAATAATCTTCCCCGAACAGGTTCTTGAACCAGAGGACCGATTCTTCCGCTTTGTCCATCCGTCCGTTCAGGATATGCTGCGGCACTTCCCCTCCGATACAGGCGGAACAGACAATCAGGTCTTCGTGATATTTTTCCAGCAGTTCCTTGTCGATACGCGGCCGTCCGTAGAAACCTTCCGTCCAGGAGAGGGAGACCATCTTGATCAGGTTCTTGTACCCGTTCAGGTTCTTTGCCAGGACAATCAGGTGCCAGCCGCTCCGGTCGTTCTGCGATGCCAGTTTGCTATGCCGTCCGTTCCGGGCGCAATAGCACTCGCAACCGAAGATCGGCTTGAATATCTTTTTTCTCTCTTCTTCGATCTTTGCCGGTATTTCTTCCAGGAGGGTTTGCTCTTCTGCGCTAAGTTCCGTTTTGCCTTTCAGCTCCTTCAGCTCTTTCTCATATCCCTTGATCGCATCTAAAGGCTTGCTGTTTTTCTTGGATACCTTGTTGAAAAACTCTTTTATCCCGAACATCACGCCGTGATCGGTGACGGCAATCGACCGCATCCCGTCTTTTTGCGCCTTGTCTATCAAAGCGTCAATAGACGCCTGTCCGTCCAGAAGTGAATACTGGGTATGTACGTGGAGGTGTATAAATGGTTCCATATCAATTTTTGATCCTGTTTATTTGGCCTATAAAGATACGGCTTATTTTGTTATTTTCTTCTATCGCCTGTTATAATCCGATTGAAAAACTCTATCTTTGCTCATAGGAATTAGAAGGTTTGCAATATGAGAAAAATTATATTTATTGTCTTTTTAAGTGTATGGATGATTATGCCGGCAGTGAGTCAGGTCGCTTTCGGCGTACGTGTGGGTGGCGCTTACTCTTCTCTGGTGCAAAAAGTGGAAGGAACGTATAAGGCAGGCGCCCGTTTCGGTTTTAGCGTGGCAGGGCTTGCCGACATACCTTTATATAAGGGATTGTCTTTGCGTCCCGAAGTGGCTTTTGCCAACCAGGGCGGTTCTTTTATATCCAACTTCCAGGTGGAAGGGGCGAAGAACTCCCTTAATAAATGTAGTTACTATTCGATACAGGTTCCGGTGAATCTGGCCTATACCTTTAATATAAATGATGTTCAACTGGGTGTCTATGTCGGTCCCGCCCTCGATTTCTCCCTGTTCGGCAAGATGAAAACCCAAAACCAGAATGTGGATATCCATTTCGGCCAGGACAAGGAGACAGACCTCAAAACATTCGATTTAGGTGTAAACGTCGGCTTACGTGTCGACTACAGCCGCTATTTCTTCTCCGTAGGTGCCCTTTGCGGCACGCTGGACCGCCGCGCTGTTGAGCGTGAAGGGGAATCTTCCCTTTATCAGAATAATGTGACGTTGTCGTTGGGGTATATGTTCCGGAGCCGGTAACTTCACAAAGGCAGGAAAGAATTATGAATATCGGTCCGTTATTCCTATATTTGTAAGCACGATAAAAACAGTGACATATGGACCGGAAAAAGTTACCGATAGGCATCAGTGATTATAAAGAGCTGATAGAAGAGGATTATTATTATGTGGATAAGACCGATTTTATCCGCCAGATCATAGAAGAAGGAAGCAAAATTACGCTTCTTCCGCGTCCGCGCCGTTTTGGCAAGACGCTGAACCTTTCCACACTTCGCTATTTCTTCGAGAAGACGGAAGGCAACGTCTATCGTCCGCTGTTCGAGGGTAAAAGCATCGAACAATGGAAAGACTTCGACCGGTATCAAGGGAAATACCCGGTGATCCTGGTCACGCTGAAAGACTGTAAGGGCGATACGTTTGAAGCGACCCTGTCTCAGATCAAAATACAGATGCAACAGGAATTTGCCCGTCACCGTTATTTGCTGGACGACGATCTGTCCGAGCTGGACCGCCTGTGGTTTAATCAGATACTCATGCTACAGGCAGACGAAGTCATGATCCAAAACTCATTGCTTTTTTTATCCGGATTGCTGGCAACTCATTGGGGCATGCCGCCCCTCGTGCTGCTCGACGAGTATGACACACCAATTCATGTTGCTTTCGACAAAGGATATTATGACCGCATGATCGGCTTTATGCGTAACTTTATGAGCTAGTGTTCAAAGACAATACGGATATCTTTCGCGGCGTCATCACCGGTATCTTGCGGGTCAGCAAGGAATCGATCTTCAGCGGATTGAATAACATAGATGTAGATACGATCCTGGAACTTCCGATGTGTACTTCTTTCGGTTTTACGCAGGAAGAAACGGACCGAATGCTAACCGATTATTCGTTCGGTGGTCAGAAAGACGAGGTGAAGAACTGGTACAACGGCTATCTGTTCGGAGATCAAACGGTCTATAATCCTGGTCTGTGCTTTCTTTTGTAAATAAGGGCGGCGTCCTGGCTCCCTACTGGGTGAATACCGGCTCTGATGTCCTCTTGCGTCACCTGCTTGCCGACGGCCCGTCGCAGATACGTATGGGAGTGGAGTCGCTGATACAGGGCGAACCGATCCGCAGCGTGATAAACGACAAGTTAGCGTTCCCGGATTTACTGTCAGAAACAACCAATATTTGGTCGTTCATGCTTTTCAGCGGTTACCTGAAAGCCTCCGACCCGGTAAAGAACAGCGACGACTTGATGGAATATACTTTGCAGGTCCCTAATCGCGAAGTAAGAACTGTTTTCTTCACCATAATCCGCAGCTGGATCAATAACGGTCCGGTCAAGAACGACCGCCTGGAGCTGATGCTGCAAGCATTACGTGCAGGTGATATCGAATATTTTGAAGAGTTGTTGAACGACTTTGTCGTCCATACCTTTTCCTATTATGACACCAACGGCCGTGAGCCGGAAAAGGTTTATCAGGCATTTCTGTTAGGATTGCTAGCGGGCATGTCGGACTATGAGGTCAGCAGTAACCGTGAATCCGGTTTCGGACGCTACGACATCCTTCTGCGTCCGAAAGGTGGTAAGGGGCAAGCGGTGATTATGGAGTTGAAGCGTCTGCGCCCGACAGAGACAGTCGAGAAAGCGTTGAGTTCAGCCTTGCAGCAAATCGAAGACAAACAGTATGATGCCGTCCTGCGCCAGGATGGTTTCACCGACATCCTCAAGATGGCCATCACTTTCGACGGCAAGCGGGTCTGGATAAAGATAGCCGGATAAAACAGGTCGTTTTTGGTTTTAATCTCTCAAATTTTGACCTCCTACAAATGAAGAAATAGACAATACCCCCCTATTTCGGCCGTTTTTCTATTTCGTCCAAAATTCTAATCAATTTTGGATTGACTCTTTTCACGGTTTAAACTCCCCTTTCTGACAATAGGAAAAACGAGGTGCGCAGTCCGTTTCAAAAAACGTGCAATTTGATTGCCGAAAGACGGAAACACCGACAAAGTGATAAAGCTTAACTCCCGGAGAATCGAATATTTGAAAACAAAACGGACGGTGTTCCAAATATCGCAAGGAAATTCAGGTGCTTTTTTGCCCTTTAGACGGTCCTCTTTTCAATTACGACCGTCCAAATCGCCATTACGACCGTCCTAATCTTCGCGAGCTGCCGAGTGCACTACCTATTAGCACGGTCGCAATGGCAAAGAGGACGGTCGTAATGGCGGAAAACACTCAAAAAAGAGGAAAAAGTCCCTTTTTGAGATCAAAAAAGCGGATTAACATTTGTTTGATTTCGGAAGTCTTTTGGAGTTGAAAAATGCGTTTTATACAATAAGTCCCCCCGCCGCAGGCTCTCTTTTGCCATTGATTTCAATCAACGGATTGCTAAACACCCGGCTTTGCCGGATTCCTCTGTGGCTTTGAATCCCCTTTCAAATATCTACAAGTAATCCTATTAAAGGATCTCAAGTCCACAGAGGAAGAGGCTTTGCCTCTAAGCTCTAAAACCGTTCGTTAAAACGAAACGGCAAAAGAGAGCCTGCGGCAGAGGGCTTATTGTATAAAACGTGTTTTTTAGTCTCAAAAGACATCCAGAACTAAACAAATGTCAACCCACTTTTCAACTGTCAAAAAGGGGCTTTTTTCTATGATCCGGAACTTTATCGCCATGAAGAGGGACTTTATCGCTCTGACCCGGAACTTTGTTGCCCTGAAGTCGGACTTCATATAGCGCGAAGTCAACCTTCAGAGCGATGAAGCGTTACTTCAAGGCTATTTTCTGCGCACCTCACAGCAACAAGCCCTCAAAATTTCCTTTGGATATTTGGAACGCCGTCCGCCTTCGTTCGCAAATATTCGATTCTCCGGGAGTTAAGCTTTATCACATTGTCGACATTTTCATCTTCCGGTAATCAAATTGTACGCTTTTCGCAATGGACTCGGCATCTCATTTTCTCTATTGTCAGCCGAGCCGGTTAAAAACGTGAAAAGAGTCAATCCAAAATCGATCAAGATTTCGGACGAAATAGAAAAACAGTCAAAACAGGGGGTTAATGTATATCGCTGAAAGGAATTTTCAGCTCCCGGTCCATGCGTACCATCTGAAATTCTATGCCCATCCATTCGAAATTCCATGCCCATGCAATCCGATTTCCATGGGCATGGAATCCTATTTGCTTCTGTCAAATAATGAATTTATTTATCCCCAATGATTATCGGGTGAGCCCTTACAGTTTTAAGATAGAGGATGGAGTAGAAAAAAGCGGTGTGTTAGTCAAACAAAAGTACCGACTAACACACCGCTTTTATATATCAGAAAATTATTTCAACAATCTCACAGCTTTATTTGACATCCTTCACACATCGTACGTGATACGTCGCATTGCCCGGATTAATCAAAAAGACTAATGAACTAAAGGCAAAACCTTCACGAGATTGATCATTCGCTGGAGAATAGATCGTATATCCGGACAAAGTACCATCTGCCTTCTGAGTCTTACCATTATTAATTATATCATTCAAATAGAATGAATAGTAAGTTCTGGACATCAAATCTCCAGCAAATTCAGTACGAGAGTCTATCAACAATAATTCACGCAAATTCGGTAAACGCCAACTTCCTTTATCGGAGCCATCCGGTGCTTCTGTATATTCGCTACAAACTGATGTCAAATCTTTATCAGCCTGTTGATTCTGACTTGCCCAACCAAAAGAGTTAACGGATGTTCCTGATGGTGTAGATTCCTTCTTTTGGATATAAGCACCATTCCCTTCTCCTACCTCATGATATCCACCACCATCACAGGAATTCCAATTACCTCTTACATCCGACATATTAACGGCATAATATCCTTGTGACGTCGTCCAAGCTCCTCTATTGGTACCGACATATCTGAAATAGGCAGTAGCTGTTCCTGAAACTCGAATGTAATTACCCTGATTTTCAGAAACCGAATAGAAATATTGATCTGTAGTCTGCGAGCGTTTTACATAATTACCATTATTTCGTTCACGGAATAGAGGAAATTCTGAGGCTGAGTAACGGATATAGGTGTTAGAACTATAATCTGTCCACAATACCTTCCATATACCATTATCAGTAAATCCCCCATTCTTTTTTCTATATTGTCCTTCTTTCCCTATTCCTGTATTATAATAGAAGTAACCATTATTCGCCTCACAATCACTTGCCTTAATTATCACATAAGAACCTTTTCCATCTGGTACGTTAAAATAGCGATCTGCACCCTTATCTTCATACGTGGTAGAAACGGAATAGTCCCCTTTTCCTGCACCTACCTCATAATATGTATAACTGCCTACTGCTATGCCGCCAGATAATTCTATCTTTTCATAATTACCGGCACCTTGCCCCGCATAATAATAGTTTGTATTACTGGACCGTTCCGATTGAGCCTCCTCATCTGTTATTTTCAAGTAAGCGCCATTTCCTTTACCTGCATAATAATATCCGTTTTCACAATGGGAATAATTTCCATTTCCTTGCCCCACATGTTTATATACAACAGTCTCATCCATTTTTGTTTGGGTAGCAATATCTGTAGCCACTTGGAACTTGGTATAAGGACGACTTAATATGCTGCGCTCGTCATGCCGTCTTAACTCTCCGGAGGAAAGGAAATCCGAAGTAGAACGTAATGCAGCCGCATTCATTTTTGTTAAATCAATTACCGAACTGTTGAATGAAGCAAAATCCTCGGGTTTATCATTTACGGTCGTTCCGGTCTTATTGCTGTTCAGACCTAAATTTCTTACACATCTCAATTGTCTTGAAGAAGACGAAATACCTTTTGTGATCGTACCATCTCCATTTGTGCCAAAACTGCCATAAGGTCCACTCTCTTCAGCCCAAAAAACTTGTTTATTCGAGTTACTTACATAATGTTTGAACAACCAATAGTTTTTACTACCGGAAGAATAGCTGAATTTGTAATCATCCGACGAATACAACTGGGCATCCTGAGGTAAAACAGCTGTACCGATCGAAATGTCCGTATATTGATATATTGCAGGCAAATACCATTTTATTTCATCTTCTGTAATAACACCATCTCCGTTTTCATCACGATTACGCTGCATACAAGCCGCATAAGCCTTTTTCAAATAATCCCGATAATCCTGATACACCGGGGTCGACGACTGATTTGGCGTATTACCACCACGTGCATACCAACTTGCTGAAGATCCTATTTCCCGAATCATATTCCATCTACCATTGTAATTATCACTGCCTTTTGTCGAGGGATCACCATATTCCAAACCAATCTCAAGTGTTTTACCACTAACTTCCCTTGTATTTGTTGTTTCATTAATCCATTCAATACCCCACGCTGTCGAAACCTTGTCTACGTTATAAAATGTACGAATGGATTTTTGACGGATTATATAAGCCGCATCGATCACGTTACTACCATTTCCACTCTGCGTGTTACACAAAATCTGCATAATACGGTCATTCTGATTCACATATTCCTTCCAATTATTATCTGTATCATAATATTCATTAATGAAACAAGTGTAAGATAATGTCTCTGCAGACCAATCTTCATTAGAAACATCAGACGGCTGTTCTTCATCCCTAAAAGCCTCTAATTGACTTATTAAGTTTTCTGTTGTTAATAACAATGAACTTCCGGTACCCGGATAACAGGCTGCTTCGTTTTGATAGCCTTTAGCATTTTGAATAAAGCTTACCCAATTTAAATCTTTCTTTTCGAAACCGGTTGTTTTATTGCTGTTAACCAAGACTTTGATGTCAGTCGGATAATTGGTTTTCAGCATTCCACGAGAAAATTTCAATACCGTGCGTGCATAGTGGGCATCCACATCAATAATATTATTGCCTGTCGGAAAATAGACATCACCATCTCCCCGATCATATTCTTGACTTGGATCGACAACCTCTAACACGATCTTATTCACACCTTCAACAGATACTGAATAAATATAGTTTTTATTACGCAAACATTCAAAGTTATTCGGATCATTACCGACATATCCCAAATGAATATTATATTTCACAATGGCATCGACATCATACATTTCACCGGACTTTCCGTCCCTGTAGGCTTTTCCTTTATATTTTCCATTCAAAACAACATAAGTCGACTTTTCAGGAGCATTCGCCCTACCATTAGCATCATAGCTTTCACGGGCATCATAAGACGTTAAACCGCTGGTAGATTTCTTATTTTCAAGTATATAGAAAGAAAAACTGTTTCCGCCTTCATTAAAATCCTTTATTGCCGTCTTATTAAAATAAGTAACCTCTTCAGAGGTTCCACTTTCTCCCAATACGACTCTTTCCGGGATGTTATAGATACTAAAAGAATCCAATACGAATGAAGTTGCTAACCCATCAGTTGTGATATTGAAAGTAAGGACCGACTGGAGTTTCTTCAACCATACTTTTGCTTCTGAGCTCTCCGAATCTGACGAAAGAGTTCCGTTTTCATCAATAATACAAGTCGGGGCTTCTGTCGCATCTTTTGCACCGTAAAAACCACTCATAAGGAAACGACCGTCCAAACTGTTGATGGACTGCTCCTCCAATTCTAAAAGTTGGTTTTGGAATTCTGTTAGTGATTGAACATTATCTAATGTTGTTTTTTCTATCACCAAAGAATTTGTAGTTAAATTAGCCACCGCACAGATTTTACGGTTTCCGCTGGTTGTATTTACAGTTATTTTACCATTTGTAGCTTCAGTCAATTGATTCGAAGGATAATATTCACCGGAAATACGAGCCCCAGATGCGGCATCAAAAACCAAAATATATAAATCACGGATATTATCTTCCGAACTCTTGGTCATAATGATCTCTGATTCTTCAGGTGCAAAAGAGAGAGAGACTTGACAGGGAATTCCCTCTTTTACGGATGATCTATTCACAAACGTGTCATCTACGCAAGCTGCTAATCCTAAAAGGCCTAACAGGAATATATATAATTGTATCGTTTTCATAAGACTAATATTAAGTATTCATTAATTAAATGGAGGAATTGTTACTGGAACTGTCCCGAATGGAACAGAAGCATATTCTAATTGCAAACTTGTTTGAGCCGTTGTTATCTTAGCGGTTACCGTATATAAGTTACCATGTATGACACCGTCTGTAAAACATGTAGTTCCATTCTTTTCTGGGTTTATAGAGAAGGAATATCCTGCAGGCAGCTCAGCAAAAATCTGATTTGTCCAAACCGGTTCCTGTTCTTCATATGTCACATTTGCCGGTATAAAGGCAAATGTTCCACCAGTTCCCCAACCTGGTTGGACAGAACTTCCATTTTTCAGCCAAAGAGCATGCCATGAACCTTTAGCCTTTGTTGCTTTTTTCTTTAGTTCTTTAATCAATTTACCAGTCATATTTACCCGTAACGGTGATTTTGTTGTAAATTGTTTTTCATACGAATAAAAAGAAAGCAAGAGTCCGTCGTCTTTTACTCCTAAATTGCCTAACAATAATGACAATAATTTTTGCTCGACATTTTCAGCACTCAAAAGGATATAAGATTGAGTTTCTATATTATAGATCTGAATATCGGAAATATCTAACCGCCATTCATAAAAATTCTGGGTAATAACACAAGAATTATCCACATGATATAATTTTGTACCGTTGTTCGCCTCATTGTATATCAAAGGCTTGCCATTATAAACAACCTCTGCGGGATTAAATTCTTTTATTGCGTCTGGCCAATCTTCTATCTTTGCAATATTCGTATAATTGTCTGGAACTTTATTTTTATTCCATCCTTCTACTATACTCGGATTCAAAGTCCACACGGTATCCGGTTTCAGTTCCTCTCCAGGTATCGCAATATCCAACTTAATATCGACTCTTGCCGCCAGTTGGGTCATTGCAATTTCTATCACTGGATTTATAGATGAGGATGTAAACGAATAGTCCACTTCTCCTACTTTTACCAAATTGGTAGCAGTAAAAGTCGCAGTCGCCTGATAGGTCGCGTCTAAATTCCGTTCGATTGCAGCCTTATACTGATCATAAGTTTCATAACTCGAATAATCATTTGCAGAGTTTGCAATGGCTAAAATACGAACATTCTTGCCAAGTCCATCCTTAATGGATATATTATCGATTTTGTACGCAATCGTATCACCTTTAGATGTCGTTGCGTTACTTGTAGAAAACGTTGCATTTTTCTCGCCTATTTTATTTCCTACTGTACCATCCGCCCCTACTTCAAAGAAAGCAACATGAGCTGTATTGACTTGCAACTCTTCTGGAGTCGCATACTTATAAGGATTATCGACAGCTCCGACAGCTTTAGTCTGAACAGTTTTCGATGCTAAAATAACACTTAATCCTTCAATTTGCTGCGTATCCGGAGTTTCTATTAACTCCTCATCGGAGCAAGAGAACAAGAAACCGGACATCACCGACATCACTACTAATGAAAAATTCCTGATATTCATGATATTCAATTTTTACCCGTTTATAATTACAAATTCACCTCTATTTCGTTATTCTGCCAATCTCTCGTATAGCAAACCACTGCACAATCTACTTTACGATTCGTTACCTTCATTTTTACTGTCAATCTATAGATATAGTTCGGATTAACATAAGTCGTACCGGTTGTATTATCATCGCCAGGACGATTGATCACATAGGCCTTTGTATATTCTTCTGTCCCGACGGTGAATTTAATTTCAACTTTAGTCAAATTATCTTCATTAATGCCTTCTTCATAACGTTCGTCAGATACAGTAATTGCTGTTTGATTCGTATTCTTATAGGAATAGAAAACAACTGGGTTCTCTAAGTCTGTAGCTACCTTATTCGTATAAACTGTGTAGTTAGACAAAAGTGAAGGTGTATTTTGATAATTATTAGTTTCTTCAACATTATAATTACCTGCAACTACTTTTTCAGCACCAATCCCTGTTTTAGAGGAAAGATTCGAATTCAACAGACGTACACTCTTAATTATTACATCAGCTGATTCAGAGTTCGTATCATATGTAACATTAAAATGAGCTAACTCAATACGTGCAGCCAACTGGTAAACGGTTACTGCTTGCGTGTAGGTATTTGTTTCTGTTTTTGCTGTAGATGTAGAGGCCGCATAGTTTACATTAGCGGCAGCGGACTTATCGGAAAAATTGATCGCAGCAGTACCGACTTTAACCAGAGTACCATCAGCAAACCCTGTCGTTGTCTGGACAGCAGCCTTAACTGCGTCCATGTCACTATAATTTGCGAATGAAATAGTTGAGTTTGCCACAATCATAACGTGTAAACCTGTTTGCTCTTTAGTCAGGATAGAGAAATCAGTCGGCAGAGTTGTATTATTAGTAACTGCAACACCGTCTCTTACGGCAAGAACGTCATCTCCTTTAAATAAAATAACGGAACAAGTAGAAATTGCTTCTGTTGCTGCGATTTCTTCTGTTGCAGGATTACCGGTTGCACTGCTTTTAGTCGTGGCTGTTCCACCTTGTAGAGTGAACGACAGATGTACGTTCCCATCAGAAAAGGCCTCATTGTTTTTCCCAAAATCATTTTGAATGATATCGTCTTCCATCGAACAAGCAGTTGCAATAAAGAAGACACACAGAATCGATAATATATTCTTCAGTTTCATAACCCTAATATTTTTTCGTTTAACTTACACTGCAAAAGTAGGGCGAGTAAAATGAACGGATGATAAGCGAAACTTTCAATTTTTAGAGGCAAATATATCAATCTGTTGATTGTTGAGAGGTGCACCGATAAAGTGCCAAATATGCGAGAGCAATACCTACCTTGATTTTCGGTGACAAAAAATTTGCTCTTAAATTCATTGCTTTTTTAGTCGGTTTTAGGGAAACATGCCTTATGGGTACTATAATTATATCTATTTCCGGAGTGAACCGTTTTTTATAATTGTTAACTGTTTTGTGGCTCAACTTGCTGTATTATAGCTAAAAGAATGCGTTTTTTTTATTGCGGCTATGACTTTCATGTAGTTCCAATCTTTATGGCTTGCTGTTCCCTTCTTTCTGCTGCTTAACTGGCTGATTATCATGAAGCCTTGATTTTTGGAAGGATCTTTTTTGTGATAAATTTCTCCCAAACCTTGAAGTTTCTATCTTTTCGAGGGGTATCCCTCTCAATTTGACCGTTTGCCACATTTACCCCTTAAAGATGAAAGTTGTGCCTATTACCGCTAACAAATATCTACTTTATTTTTGCAACGTAAAGTTAAATACAGAAAGAGACAGAGTTCCGATAGGACTCTGTTAATAGAGCATCAAAAAGAGTTCATTTATAGGATAAGAGAAGAAATAAAAAGAGTTCTGGTTTACTTAAAGTGCTCATTTGTAGAATAAAAAAGAGACAGAGTCCTATCGGGACTACGTCAAAAAACGAAAATAGGGAATATAAACAATAAAAAATATAGGATATGAAACTGAGAAATATACTATCCGTTTTTTGCTTCCTGGCAGCGATGGCATCCTGTTCGATGGAAGATGATACAATGATGAACGATGCATCGAAAGAATTTGAAGCAAGCGTAAATGCAGATAAAGAGGCTTACTTGGCTTTTGGTATGAATCTTGGAGTCATGAACACCAAATCAACAGTTAAGGATGACCAGGTTGGAACAGATGATAAGATAGACCAGGAAATTAATAATTTATGGATTTTCTTGTTAGATGGTGAAACAGTATTGAATAAAGCTTATTTGGCTGAAGGTGACATCCATTTTGATACTAATCATCATTTGTATAAGGATGCTGAGCATACTACTCCTTTTGGTTTCCTGACCAAGAAAAAGGATAATTTGAAACTATTCGTAATCGCAAATTCTACATACACTGCAAATAACACTACAATCGCCGCTTGTACAACATTGAGCGGAATTAAAGCTCTTTCTTTGGGTGCAGATGATTTGAACGCTTGCGTGAAAGTATCGGATGTCGCAAATGTTGTTTGGGGTGATTATCCCGGATACGAAAAGATAAACGGTGCGGACGGTGCATTGCTGCAAGAGCCTTGCTGGGTCGACGTTACTCTGAAACAGGCTTATGCTCGCGTAGGTTTGAAGAGCTTCGTAGTAAAGAAAAGTGACGAGTTGACAGATAACATAGACGTTACTTTATTGGAAGCAACTTTGAGCAATCAGAATATGGCATGGTCTGTAGGTGGAGCAGGTCAGAATATTAGTAAAAATACCCCATCTTATTTGGCACAAGGTGCTTCCTATACTTGCAATACCGCTTCCATAACAGACAATGAAGGTTTGAATCTGATTTCCGGTGAATTAGCCGCTTATAGAACATTCCAGAATGAAACAGAAACTCCTGTAAGCATCAATCTGAAATATCAGATTGGAGTGAATGTATATGAGAAGACGTATCCTATTAAGACTGCTTATGAAGCAAAGGTTTTGGCCGGTAATATCTATCAGTTGAATGTGATTATGACAGTTGCGGATCGGGAAGCTGATGTTGTAGTGTCTTGCTATACGGAGGACTGGAAAGAAGGCGGTGCTTTGGATGAGATTGTATTGAAGCCTTCTAATAATTAATGAACGGGTAAAATTATATAATTATGAAACTAAAGAAAATACTATCAGGAATGTTTATCGTGGCATTAGGTGTTACATCCTGTACATCTGAAATGCCTGTTGATAACCAGGGAGAAGACGGAGCAAGCGCACTGTCAGTCGTACTGTCTGTAGGGGATCAAGTCACAAAGGCTATCGATGATCCTGCCGGTGGAAGTTACGGCATCGCTACAACCAAAGAAATTACAATCAATGACTTTCATGTTGCTATTTTTGACGGTACGAGCAATCAGCGGATTGATGCAATGACTGTAAAACCAGGTGAAACAGGGGTTCAAGATGCGACTATCACCGACAATGGGAAAAAATATTCCGGCTATAAAGTTAATTTTGAGAATGTCTCAACAAGAGATCATGAATCTGTTTATGCAGTGGTTATAGCGAATGCCTCCAAGACAGAGTATGATGTTTTTGATAATTGTAAAGAGTATTCGGATTATGAAGGTGTTATTATCAAAACCGAATCGTTTGATGCTTCAAATTTAGCTAAGTCAGGTATGTCAGAGTCAAAAACAATTTCAGGTAATACTAATATAGAGTTACTTGTGCCACTAACACAGCTTTCTGCCCGTATCGATTTTGGAACAGCGACTGCTGCGACGAAAGCGGGCTCTGGCGATGAGATTACTTCTGATTGGAGTGTAGTCACAAGTCAGCCGGATGATTTGGATGAAGCAGTTTGGAATGCACTGAAAGCTAAAGCCGCTGATAATAAATCTGGTACATGGGAGCCTAAATCAAATGAAACGGAAGGTCCTTTGTCCTCATTTACTGATAATTCTTATAAAAGGAGAAATCATTATAATGTTTGGGAAGCAATTAGCAATTCGTATGGGGGATATTATTATTCTGCACAGTATGGTGATTGGTACTCCAAAGACTGGGATTGGAATAATAGATATCGTTCTGCCTATTATGCCAATCGTATCCTCCTTGTCCGCAAAAAAGTAACGACTACGTCGGTAGCTCCTCCCTCTACTTCTTCCGGATTTAATCTTACAGAGGCCTCCTTCGTTGGTAATGGTCAGACAATCCCTGATTGTAAGGTTACAGGTAACTCTAAATATAGGGCAATTAATGGTTCTTTTAGCACAAATACCTCTTTCTATACGTATGCACTGCCGGAGGATAAAGATTTGGAAATAACATTGAAGGGAACTTTCCAGGAAGGTTCTTCTGGAAGTACAGGAGGACAGACTTCTGAGAAATGGGTATATGGTATCTGGACACAGAGCCGTGGGGCTGGTTGGAACAATGTCTCTACTACTCCAGAAGATGATTCTGCTGGAATTACATGGTACGACGGTAAAGATGGTAGCCCGGAGATAACTCAAGAGATTTCATCAACGAAATCTGTTTCAACTGCATCCGATAACTCTTTAAAGAGCGGCGAAAAGATCTATACCTATAAATTCAATTGGTCGGATTTGAAACAGGATGGTGAGCCGGTGACTCTTCAGAGAGGCTATCGTTACAAGCTGGATGTTGTGAAGGTGGATAAGAACGATTTTAAACTGATTGTGATGAAGGAACCTTGGAGCATTCAAGAAGTCAATGTTGGATATGACAGTGATAAGTATAAGTAAAATTTTGCAAAAGTATACAGATATGAAAACGATAAATTATTTAATAGCTATACTGCTCATTTCATCTTTTGGTGTTATGACCTCTTGTGTGGATGAGATAGAAGGAAAAAGTGAGGGAAATAGTAATACTATACAACTAACGATTGCTGCACCAGAAGACAATGTCGTTTCTCCTACAAAATCGGGAGGAATGACTATTGATGAGACAATAAATGATATATGTATTCTGATCTATAAGAATGGCCTGCTGACCGATGAGTCTGTTTATACGACTGATGGTATTTCTGATATTCAGAATAATGCAAGTGGGCATACTTATCAAATTGATATTGAGGATTTGGAACAAAGAACTGTATATGTCGTTGCTAATGCCGGTAATATTAAAAATGAGTGGAATAATGAATCTGGTCTTAACACCGAATATTCATTGGCTAATAATAAACCGAAGTGTATATTGTTTGCAAAAGGGAAATCATTTAATGTAAAGGATGATAAGTCAGTTACAGCATCATTAGAACGAATTTATGCAAAAGTAACGGTTGAGATAAATACAAAGGGGGTTAGTAATGCAACAATAACACCGAAAAGCGTAACTTTAAAGAATGTGCCGGCCACAGGCCAATTGCAAGAGAATAAAATAGTTGGAACTACAGAGAGTGTAGATTATATTTCCAATGCAGGTACCATTACTTTTGCCGATCCGATAAATAAGGTTAGTGGTGGTCACGGTGATAATGCCGATGCTTTTTATATGTATGAAAATATGCAACCGCTCGGCTATTGTTTGAAAGACGGAAAAGAGTTTACAGGAGAGTGGAAAAGCACATATAATGGGAATCAGGCTTATAAAACTCCTGCAAGCATGGGCGGGGCTACAAAAGATCCGGCGGTTGTTGGCAGAAATAAGACTTGTTCATATATTGAAGTTGTCGCTGATTATACTGGGAGCAAAGGTAACGGAACTGTAAACTATCGTTTCTTTTTGGGGAAAGATGCTTATACTTCTTTCGCAGTTGAGCGGAATACGCATTATCAAGTAACTTTAACACTGTCCGGGGATGGCGGCGTGGATGAAGCTTCCTGGCGTGTTACTACAGCTATTATGGGTGCTTTTACTCCACATGATGCTTATGTCGGCTATTTGGTAGGATCGAAGAGCAGGGTATATGTGGATTTGGGCAATGATACGAATTTGCCAAATTCTAATTGGACAATTCGTAAAAAGAGTGGAACCGATGTTGTTACTACAAGTTCAAATTTGCAGCGAGATGGAGATCGCTATTATTTTGAAGTTGTAGCAAAAGAGACGAATGTGAGTGACCGTAGTACTCAATCCGGCGTTTATACGATCAGTTCAAATAAGGCATCAGAATCAAAAGATGTTACGGTCACTCAGGTGATTCGTATATTGGATCCGATCGCTTATTATCATCAGAATCCGCAAACAGTATTTGAAAAAGATGTGGTGGTCAAAGTCTTTAATCGTAATCCGGATAACTTTTATATTCCTTTATCATCGGTTGGTGCTTGGACGGTTTCAGTTGAGTCTGGTAATTGGTTTACATTGAGTAAACATCAGGATTATACTGGGGATAATACAGTCTCTGCTGATAATAATGTAATAACAGGTGAAGGTGGCGCTGTTAAATTTCATTTTAAAGCGAGCACTTTAGGAAATAATTCTGCACGCTATGGATGTATCTCCGTGAAATATCATAATAACATGTGTGAGCATAAGATCTATTTGCGCCAAGGTGGTGGCGATACGGAACTTATAAGCGGACAGGCTCAATGGGCCTATAGTAATGTTATTAAGAGGGGTACGAATGGAACTTATGCTACGCAACCTGGGCCTATGTTTGCGGGGGGAAATAGTAGTACTTTATATAATTCTTATACTCCAGGTTATAATATATCCTATGATATTAGTGGTCAGGATCGTAGTAATTGGATGACAATATCAGGGGATCACTATTCAGAGCCATTGCAAGGACCGTGTCCTAAGGGATATACTTTGCCTTCCATTCGTGATATGTCTGTTTTGAAGAAAGCATGCCATATGGATAATTTAACTGCGGCAGTTGGCTATATCTATGATGACGATCCTACGCCAGGATGGGAATGGAGTCAGAGGAATGGTGTATATTATGCGAATCCGAATAATATGGATCATAGTAATCCTGCAAAAGGAATTGTTTTAGTTAATACTAATAATTATGTAAACTTGGTATTCCCATTTGGTAATGGTGTCCTTAAACATGCTGGTGTCCCTGACAATGGAATGGATACAGGCTTGGATGAAATCGGTGTTGGATTCCGTACTTCCGGTAAACTGTATACAGAGGAGGATGTTATGGAGAATGGATCTATAAATGTCTATGTTTCATATAATGCTAATTATTGGAGTGGGTCTCCTGGTAGCGGTGGTAATCAGCATTTATCTTATATGAAATTCTGGTATTTCTTGAAGAGAAATGTACCTATCTACCTTAGTGATGGAAGTAATAGATGGGGAGAAAGTTGGGAGGTTTCCTGGAATGGAGCTGGTGGTTTGGATCGTAAAAACGGAATGTTTGTCCGGTGTGTGAAAAACAGTAAGCCTGCGGATCGTAATTATTATAGTAATAATTTTTAATCTGGAACTTTAGGAATGTCAGAAAAGCAATGAATAGCCTATATTTTTTCATTTAACTTACATATACCAATCCTTAACGGGATATAGGTAACTTAGGGCACGAAGAATTTCTTCGCGCCCTTTGTGAGGTTAAAGGGGATACCCGTGAAATCCGTGTATGAAAGATAGAACAGAAATCTTTTTCAACAAAAGTTTTCGAGCGGTAGGAAAAGCTGGTAAAGATTGTCAATCCAATGGAAAAAGAACGTATAGTGTATGGGGGAGTGCCTGAAAGCCTATCGCGACAATCAAAATATATGAGATTATGCTTATCAACAGGCTTTCCTATATGATATAAAGAAGGATTGCAAAATGTAAGATGCCCCTTAAGATAAAGCAAAAAAGAGCGGCCCCCACTATTATAATGGATTGCACCGGCCTGAATACTGATGCAATCGCGGAGTTATAAGACCTGAACTTCGGCAAATGCAGACAATATCCCCGCATTTACGAGCTAAAAACTACGAAAATTCAATATTTACAAAAATAAATTGTTTTTTATTTGTTTATATCAAATATAAGGCCGTCCTTTGTCATGTAAGCAAAAGAACTGTTTACAGTTGAGAATTGCTTACTCAATAGTAAGCAAAACCCTATGAAAAAGGTGTACTGAATATGGTAGTGGTGGGTTTAGGGAGGATGCCAGAATGAGTTTACTCATTTTTTTCAGTAAATAATTAACCAAAACGATAACTATGTGTGAGCGGGAGTATAGATAACTTATCTATCTCTCGCTTTTTACTTTAAACTTATTTCTTTTTTGCTGGAATAGACCCACTTGAATAAATTCTTTCCCTGAAAAGTTTTGTATTTTGCAGAAAAGCCGTACCTTTGCAAGCCGAATATTATCAAAATTGTACTAAGAGTTTAATTCTTAGCACGTTGTTGCGTCAAGTGTCCGTAGTGACAGCGCACGCGGGAATTGGATTCTTGTTTTTTAGAGTTATTAATTTATTAATTTTTAAAGCAAGTGGATACTTTAAGTTTTAAGACCATTTCTGCAAACAAAGCAACTGTAAACAAAGAGTGGGTCATTGTTGACGCCGAAGGACAGACTTTGGGACGCCTTTGCGCAAAGGTGGCTAAGCTTTTGCGCGGTAAGTATAAACCCAATTTTACTCCGCACGTTGATTGTGGTGATAACGTAATTATCATCAATGCAGACAAAATCGTTCTGACAGGTAATAAGTGGAACGATCGTATTTATTTGAGATATACCGGATATCCCGGTGGACAGATCGCTTATACTCCGGCCGACTTACAGGCTAAGGGTGACGACCGTCTGTTCCGTAAAGTAGTGAAAGGTATGCTTCCCAAGAATCGTCTGGGTGCCAAACTGTTGAATAATCTGTATGTATATGCAGGAACAGAGCACAAACACGAAGCTCAGCAGCCTAAATTAATCGATATAAACTCATATAAATAATCACAATGGAAGTAGTAAATGCAATAGGAAGACGTAAAGCTGCAGTTGCTCGCGTATTCGTAAGCGAAGGTACAGGAAAGATTACTATCAACAAACGTGATCTGGCTAATTACTTTCCTTCTACAATCCTTCAGTTCATTGTTAAGCAGCCGCTCGCAAAGCTGAACGTTGCAGAACAATATGATATCAAAATCAACCTTGATGGTGGAGGTTTCAAAGGACAGTCCGAAGCTGCTCGCCTGGCTATCGCCCGCGCACTGGTGAAGATCAATCCGGAAGACAAATCTGCTCTTCGTTCGGAAGGTTTTGTTACTCGTGACCCGCGTGCCGTTGAACGTAAGAAACCGGGACGTCCTAAGGCTCGTAAGAGATTCCAGTTCAGTAAACGTTAATCTTATTTGTGAGTCCCTTACAAGTAGAGCAAAGCGTTTAGTATCTAAATTATCAGGATTCTTTTTATATGCTGACATACGGAAAGACTACCTGGTGATTGAGTTAAACAAAAGAAAGTAAACGATTTAAGAAAAAAACAATGTCAAGAGTTAATTTTGATCAGTTATTAGAAGCTGGCGTACACTTCGGACACTTAAAAAGAAAGTGGAACCCTGCAATGGCTCCTTATATTTTCATGGAGCGCAATGGTATTCATATCATTGATTTGTATAAAACAGTTGCTAAAGTAGATGAAGCAGCAGAAGTAATGAAGAACCTGGCTAAACAGGGTAAGAAAGTACTTTTCGTTGCTACTAAAAAACAAGCTAAACAAGTTGTCGCTGACAAGGCTGCTTCTGTAGGTATGCCTTACGTTATCGAACGCTGGCCGGGTGGTATGTTGACCAACTTCCCGACTATCCGTAAAGCTATCAAGAAGATGGCTACTATCGATAAGATGACTAAAGATGGTACATTTGATAATCTTTCCAAGAGAGAAAAACTTCAGATTACTCGCCAGCGTGCCAAGTTGGAAAAGACTTTGGGTTCTATCGTAGACCTGACTCGTCTCCCGTCTGCTTTGTTCGTTGTTGACGTAATGAAAGAACATATCGCAGTTCGTGAAGCTAACCGTCTGGGTATCCCCGTATTCGGTATGGTAGATACTAACTCGGATCCGAACAACATCGACTACGTGATTCCGGCTAATGATGACGCTACTAAGTCTGTAGAAGTTATCCTGGGCGCTATCTGCGAAGCAATGAACGAAGGTCTGCAGGAACGTAAAGCTGAAAAGATCGATACTGAAGCTGCCGGCGAAGGCGAAGCTCCGAAAAGAGAACGCAAAGCTAAAGCTGCAGTAAAGAAAGAACGTACGAAGAAAGAAGACGAAGAAGCGTTGAACGCTAACGTTGCTGACAAGTTCGCGAAAGACGAAGAGTAAATTCAATTGACAATTGAAAATTGACAATTGAAAATTAAGAGAAACATATAATGAAACGATGGGCAATTGGCTTTTGACTTGAATTGTCAATTGTCAATTGTCCATTGTCAATTAATAAAGTAAACATTTAAATATAAGGAAATAAGATTATGGCTGTAACTATGGCTGATATAACCAAGCTGCGCAAAATGAGCGGAGCTGGTATGATGGACTGCAAGAAGGCTTTGACCGAATCTGACGGTGACATCGAAAAAGCAATGGAAATTATCCGTAAAAAAGGACAGGCTATCGCCGCTAAGCGTTCTGACCGTGATGCTGCCGAAGGTTGCGTGTTGGCAAAAAAAGATGGCGAATTTGCTGCTATCATCGCTTTGAAGTGCGAAACTGACTTCGTTGCCAAGAATGAAGATTTCATCGCGCTGGCTCAGGCTATCCTTGACGCTGCTGTGGCTAACAAGTGCAAGACTCTGGACGAAGTGAAAGCGCTTCCGATGGGTAAGGGTACCGTACAGGATGCTGTTACCGATCGTAGCGGTATCACTGGCGAAAAGATGGAATTGGACGGCTATAACGTGGTAGAAGGTGCTTACACTACTGTTTACAACCACATGGGTAAGAACCAACTCTGTACGATCGCTGCTTTCAACAAGGAATCAGAAGAGGCTGCTCATAACATCGTTATGCAGATCGCTGCTATGAACCCGATCGCTATTGATGAAGCTGGTGTTTCTGAATCTGTAAAAGAACAGGAAATCCAGGTGGCTATCGAAAAGACAAAGGCTGAACAAGTTCAGAAAGCTGTTGAAGCTGCCCTGAAGAAAGCCGGAATCAACCCGACGCATGTTGACAGCGAAGAGCATATGGAAAGCAACATGGCTAAAGGCTGGATCACAGCTGAAGATGTTGCCAAAGCAAAAGAAATCATCGCTACTGTTTCTGCTGAAAAAGCAGCCAACTTGCCTCAGCAGATGATCGAGAACATTGCCAAGGGCCGTCTTGCCAAGTTCTTGAAGGAAGTTTGCTTGTTAAACCAGGAAGATATCATGGACAGCAAGAAGACTGTAAGAGAAACAATGAAGGAAGCAGATCCCGAATTGCAGATCCTTGCATTCAAACGCTTCACTTTGCGTGCTGAATAATTAACGTTACCGTTATATATAAAAAAGGCTGCCGGATTTTTCCGGCAGCCTTTTTTATTTCTCTCTGAGTGCGATATTTCCGTACAATCTTCCATGCGTTTTTAAATAATCGATTCTCCAGGGGTTAAAAAAAGAGGATATCTATTAGAACATCCTCTTTATGAAGTAGTTATAATGCAATTTTACTTTAATGCTGCTAATGCGTTTTTGATGCGTTTGATAGCTTCCACAATGTTTTCATCGCTGGTAGCATAACTCATGCGGATACATTCGGGTGCGCCGAATGATGTACCGCCTACGCAAGCCACGTGGGCAACTTCCAACAGGTACATGGCCAGATCGTCTGCATCGTTGATTGTCCGTGTGCCGTCTGTCTTACCATAATAATAGCTACATTTCGGGAACAGGTAGAAAGCGCCTTCCGGCTGGTTTACCTCGAATCCCGGAACGTCTTTTGCCAACTTGACGATCAGATTGCGGCGACGTTCGAATGCCTGGCGCATTTCTTCAACCGGTGCCTGTGAACCCGTGTAAGCGGCTTCAGCAGCCTTTTGGGATACGGAGCATGGTCCGGATGTGTATTGTCCTTGCAATTTGTTGACAGCCTTTACGATCCATTCCGGTCCGGCGATGAAACCGATACGCCAGCCGGTCATTGCATAGGCTTTGGATACGCCGTTTACAATGACAGTGCGGTCTTTCATGCCGTCTACCTGTGCAATGCTGTTATGTTTGCCGATATAGTTGATATGTTCGTAAATTTCATCTGCGATAACGATGATTTCCGGATGTTTTTTCAAAACATCGGCCAAGCCTGCCAATTCTTCCGCGCTGTAAACGGAACCCGTCGGGTTGGAAGGGGAGCAGAGGATAATTGCTTTTGTCTTCGGTGTGATGGCTGCTTCCAGCTGTGCCGGTGTGATCTTGAAATCCTGTTCGATACCTGCCGGTACGATAACGGGTTTACCTTCAGCTAATTTTACCATTTCCGGGTAGCTAACCCAGAACGGAGCCGGAATGATTACTTCGTCACCCGGATTTACCAATACCATGATTGTATTACAAACGGATTGTTTCGCACCATTTGCGCAGGAAATCTGGTTGGCTGTATATTCCAATCCGTTTTCGTTTTTCAGCTTGGCAACGATCGCATTGCGCAATGCCGGATAACCAGCAACGGGAGAATAACGAGAAAAGTTTTCGTCAATAGCTTTTTTAGCAGCTTCCTTAATGTAATCAGGGGTGTTGAAATCGGGTTCTCCGACACTTAAATTGATAACATCCACTCCCTGAGCTTTTAATTCACCGCTCTTCTGAGACATCGCCAATGTTGCGGATGGCGACAAACTTGCTAAACGTGCTGATACTTGTGTCATGATAGTGTTTTTATGTAATTATAAATTATTTGATATTATGTAAGACATGTCCCATCCGTTCCTTCTTCGTCTTCATATAGAATTCGTTATAAGGATTCGGAGCCACCTCGATAGGCACGTTTTCTACGACAGTCAGTCCGTATGCTTCCAGCCCGACACGCTTCACGGGATTGTTGGTCATCAGACGCATTTGAGTCACCCCTAAGTGACGCAGGATCTGGGCGCCTACGCCATAATCGCGTTCATCTGCCTGGTGTCCTAAGTGCAGGTTGGCGTCGACAGTGTCCAAGCCGTCTTCCTGAAGCTTGTACGCTTTCATCTTTTCCATCAATCCGATACCCCGGCCTTCCTGGCTCAAGTAAACGATGACGCCTTTGCCTTCTTTCTCGATGCGTTCCATTGCTTTGTGCAACTGTTCCCCGCATTCGCAGCGCATGGAACCGAAGATATCTCCGGTTGCACAAGAGGAGTGTACACGCACTAAGATCGGTTCGTCCGGTTCGAATTTACCCTTTATCAGGGCGATATGCTCCAGACCGTTACTTTTCTGGCGGAAAGGGATCAGGCGGAAGTGCCCGTATTGTGTCGGCATATCCACTTCTACGCCGTTTTCTACGATCGATTCCGTTTTCAGGCGATAGGCGATCAGGTCTTTGATGCAGATGATCTTGATGTCGAATTTCTTGGCAACCTCTATCAGTTCCGGCAGGCGTGCCATCGTTCCGTCTTCATTGATGATTTCGATCAATGCACCGGCGGGATACAGCCCGGCCAGGCGTGCCAGGTCTACCGCAGCTTCCGTATGCCCGGCACGGCGAAGTACGCCACGCGAACGTGCACGGAGCGGGTTGATATGTCCCGGACGTCCCAAATCGGACGGTTTTGTTTTCGGATCGGCCAATGCGAGGATTGTCTCCGCACGGTCGAACATGGAAACGCCTGTCGTGCAGCCGCCTCCCAATTTATCTACTGTTATCGTGAAAGGTGTTCCCAATAAAGAGGTATTATTGGCTACCTGCATATCCAGTTCCAGCTCCTGGCAACGTTCTTCCGTAATCGGGGCGCATAATACGCCGCGACCGTTTTTCAACATGAAGTTTACTTTCTCAGGAGTTATCTTTTCTGCAGCAATAATAAAATCACCTTCATTTTCGCGGTCTTCGTCATCCACTACGATTAAGAACTTCCCTTCGCGGAAGTCTTCAATCGCTTCTTCAATGGTGTTTAATTTAATTTCGCTCATATATTTTTCTTCTATTTCTTATTTTACAAAGATACGGGTAATTTTTCAATTATCTCAATCAGTTCATTACTTGTCTTTTGCACCATCTGTATGTCGTGGCGCAAAAGCTTACGCTGGTAAGTGGCGAGCAGATAGACCGGCAATCCTATCGGGAAAAATATTCCGAAAGCCAAGCCGATGTTTCCGTTTATTTTCGCGTTCATCTGGTTGTATCCGCTGATAACCGGATAGTCCATCAGTTTGTTCAGCACCAGGTTCTGGTCTGAATTTTCCAACTCTTCGATGATACCGTCCATTTCGGCAGCCAAACTGTCGGCTGTGTGGTCACGGCCCCCCTGTTTCCAGAAGCGGATATAGTTTGTCCACCGCTTATGCCCGGCCAGGTATGTTTTGCAGTTTTCAGCCAACTGTTCCAGGCGGGGAACGATATTTTTGTAATCCGGATTGAACATGATAACCTCTTTCAGCTCCACTTTTCTTCCCGAACGTTTGCCGAACAGGTTTTTCAACGCATTCAGATAAGTATCTGCATTCAGGATGACAGAGTCGTTAACCGCCTTGTATGTCAGGAAAATACCCAACGGAGCCAATACCGCCGAACTCAACCACATCCCTTCCCAAGCTTGCCAGATTCCGTCGCGGGCCATCTTGAAACCGATGTTGTCGATAATATAGTAGAAAATAAACAGGACTACTGATATAACGACCGGCATTCCCAATCCTCCTTTGCGGATGATGGCGCCGAGCGGAGCTCCGATAAAGAAGAAAACCATACAGGCGAATGAAAGGGTGAATTTCTTGTGCCATTCCGTTAAATGCCGGCGCACCTTGTAGGCTTCGTCTCCGACGGTTGCTGCCCTGAAGAAATAATCGGCTTTCATATTCTCGATGCTCGACTTTGCGCGTGTCAGGATCGTCGCTTTCTTTCCGGGATCTTCAGCTTGGTAAAGGCTGTCGTAATTCATGACAATGACCGGCTCATCTTTTTTCTGATCCGTGTTTATGTTTTCCGGTTCTTTTCCTGTATCTTTCGATTCAGGATTTTTTGTATCTTTAGGTTTGCTCAACGTCCTTTTGTAGGATGTTTCGTAAACATCTTCGAATTGACGTCCTGATACTATCCAGGCGTACGCTCATGGAGTCGATGGAGGTTTGCAGGTCATGCATATTTTTCCCCAGATACTGGTTTTGCATGAATGATTCGTCCGTGCGTGAGAAGTTTGCGTCGAACTCGATCAGGATATCGCGGCTTGTGAATGTCTCCCTCTGATAAGGAACGGCGTTTTGCTTCCCGTCGGCATTCTTGGATTGATCCCCTATGTTTTGAAAAGATTCGCCATTAAACAGGGAAAGGACCAGGAACAGTTTATCAGCCGATGTTTTTAACCGTCCCGAATCGGCAACCATCACGCTCACATTATTGAAACCCTTGGTATGATCATAGATCATCATGTCGCGGAGCAGTCCCGTTTTATTGTCTTTATGCTTTACATATACATTATAACCGGTGATGTCACTGTAGAAAACCCCTTCTGGAATATCCAGCTCCGGAGATTTCTGACGCATGGACCAAAGCAATGTGTAAAGCTTGACTTGGACGACAGGCATGGCGTAGTTCTGGAAAAAGAAAGCCCCGATACTGATAATGCTGATTGTAATGATCAGCGGGCGCATAATCTTGACAAGCGAGACACCCGCCGATTTCATAGCCAGTAATTCCAATCGTTCGCCCAAATTCCCGAAAGTCATAAGGGAAGCCAACAGTATCGCTAAGGGGAGAGCCATCGGCACAAGAAAAAGGGCTGCATACATGAACATTTCTCCCAAGACGGGGATTCCCAGGCCTTTCCCAACCATGTCGTCAATGTATCTCCACAAGAACTGCATGAGCACAATGAACAGACAAATGCCGAAGGTCATTAGAAACAACGGCAGGAAAGTCTGCAACATAAATGTATATAATCGTTTTATTTTCAACATTGCTTATCCGGTTGACGGCGCAAAAGTAGTGAAAAAACGATATGATAGCTAACAGAAATCACTAAAACTACCTAAATGCCGAGCGTACGCTTCAGTTCTTCTACTTGGGTATCCCACAAATCGATAGAATCCCGTTTTTCATCCGGTTCGGCAAAATCTGTTATTTGCAAAGAAGTGGAGCCTGTTAGTTCGTGCGTGTGAATCTGAAATTCAAAATAGGCAGTATCATCCTCTTCATCAGTCCAGCGGTAACGGACACTCATTTCCGGTTTGATGGATAGTACTTCTGCGTCCTGTTCGGCTTTGTTCCATTTAAAAACATACATGTTACCATTAATAATAACATCGTCAGCGAACCAAGCAGATAGCCCTGGAGGTGTAGTGAGGTGATTCCATAAGCTTCTTCGCGAAACTTTATCGAAGATGTATTCGATATGAAATTTCTCTTTTTTCATTTTTTCATTGTGTTTATTGCGCAGCAAGGTAGTAAAAGAATCGCTATTCGCCAAATCTGCATATAAAAAAAGCGACTCTGAATTAATATCTTAACACGAGGCTTTGAAAATAATTGAATTTTTTTTCGCGAAAGAGTTGCATGATATGAAAATAAACTCTACTTTTGCAGCGTCAATCAAGGAAATGATGACAACATGATGGCGAGATAGCTCAGCTGGTTAGAGCGCATGATTCATAATCATGAGGTCCCCGGTTCAATCCCGGGTCTCGCTACGGAAAGCGTTAAGAAATTTCTTAAACGCTTTTTTTGTTGTCTATTGTTGCGTTTTGTTTGTTATATAGGCTCACCCCGAAAAGTTGTGGAGAAAGCAAAAAATGGCTCACCCCGAAAAGTTGTGGAGAAAGCAAAAAATAATTATTTTTGCTCAATGGAAACAGGTTACGAACTATTCTTACCCGAGGCATATTGACTTACTTTGAAGTAACCCATGCCGATCGCACAGCAACAGCCATATTAATATACTTAGATGAGAAGGACTTATCCGAGGAAGAACGAAGTGGAAAACAT